>CAZJBC010000400.1:0-2502 GCA_964543805.1 uncultured Brevundimonas sp. | reverse complement strand
GGCGTGCCAGGCGCGGCGCTCTTCAGGCACAAGGGTAAAGACCCGGCCGTCCTCTTCGACCATGTAGTGGGCCGACACCTTGGCCTGCCGATCACGCATGCGGGCCAGGGCTTCGTCTCCCGTTTTCATGCCGGTGTAGTGCAACACGATCATGTCTGGCGGCGCCTTGCGCGCATCGAAGTTGGGCGATGGCGCCGGGATGGTTTCGATCATCCACGCGGTCTCCACAGCTGAACCAACGGCGCGACGTGGTCACGGCGAAGGGCGATGATTAGTACGCCGGAAAGGGCGATGACGGCGCCCAGGCCCATGCGCGCAGTGAACGGATCGTGGGTGATCAGCACGCCCAGGCCAATGGTGAACAGCGGCATCATCAGGGTGAGCGGGGCGATCAGATTGGCCTCATAACGCTGGATCAGGAAATAATAGGCGGTGTGGCCGAGGACGGAAGACATCAGGGCCGAAAACAGAATGACGCCAACGAAAGGCCAGCCGGCGTGGAAGGCGATGGCCGGGGCCTGGGGCTCGAAGATCAGGCTTAGGGTCAAGAGGGGCACGGCCGAGATCAGGCCTACCCAGGCCTGGAAGGTCAGCGGTTTGACGCCCGTCATCTGCTTCATGGTGATGGCGCCGATCGAGCCGATGATCGCGCCAGACGCCGCCAGCACCAGCCCGCTGGACAGGGCCAGGCCCTTCGGCGCCCACATGACCAGCAGCACGCCGCTGAGCGACAGAACGACGCCCAGGCCCCGCCGCCAGTGAATGGTCTCGCCCAGGATCAGCACCGACAGAAGCGTCGCGGCCGGCACGCCCAGTTGCTGGACGATGGCAACGCCAGACGGGCTGGCGGTCTTCAGGGCGATGAAGGCAAACACAAAGGTTCCCCCGCCCATGGTCAATCCCACGATGATCAGCCGCCAAAGCGG
Organism: uncultured Brevundimonas sp.; assembly: GCA_964543805.1. GTDB lineage: Bacteria > Pseudomonadota > Alphaproteobacteria > Caulobacterales > Caulobacteraceae > UBA5005. The sequence goes on along the minus strand of CAZJBC010000400.1, from coordinate 1,576 downwards.
CCGGGGCCGGGGAAACAGGAACGGTGAGGCCGCCAGGGCCACGACGGCGAACCTCAGCCCGCCCAGGAACAGCGGCGGGATTCCCAGGTCGGTCACCGCGATCTTCGAGAAGATGGTGTTCATCGCCCATAGCAGGCACACGCCGGCCATGATGGCGAAGTCGCGAAATGACACCTTTCCTGATCCCCTCTGGCGCCGTTTCGGCGCTTGGGACGCAGATCGGCATGGATAAAATTATTGGCGGTTGTCCCAGCCGTAGGCGACCCACGAATGGCCGCCGACGCGCTTGGCTTCGATAATGTCCGGATCGCCGGCCTGGGCCTTGGCCCGCGAGCGGCGCCTGGCGCGCATGGCCAGGCTGGCGAAGGCGACCAGAATGCCGCCAAAGAAACCGATGACCACCACGGCGGCCGCCAGCGACAGGGCGACCACCACGGCAATGACGCCGACAATGGCGGTAGCGATCAGGCCGACGATCGCCAGATAGCCGCGGTAGTAGATGGAAGGGCCCTTGAGCGCCGTCATCGTTTCATCCCTGGGACTCGCACGCGTTCATTGTGCAGTCGCACACTTAATGTCTGCCTGCCTTGGCGGTTCGTCAACACCTTTGGGCCCGGCGGGTTTCGCCGCCGGGCCCGCATGGGTCAAAGATCGAATCCGGCAGCCCGGGCGCGAATTTCGGCAAAGGTCTGTTCGATCAGCAGCCGTCCGTTGCGGAACACCGGTTCGAGCTGATTTACGCCGCCCTCGACCAGAGCCAGTTCCTCGCCCTCGGCCGCTACCGTCCGCCACGCCGCCCCGTCCCGAGCCAGGCCAAGTCTTCCACGCTTGGAGCGTTTGCCGGTGTCGGTCACCGGATCCTTGAAGACGTCGCGCCAGGCGCCGCCGATCTCGACCGCGGAGGTCTTGTAGGCGAACTTCTGGGTGTCGCGGTTCAGGTGCTGCAGTAGGGCGCCGCCCATGCCGAACGCCAGGTTCTCGGCTGAGAAGCCTTCGGCGGTGATGCGCTCCAGGATCGCCCGGATGCTGACGGGATTGACCCCGTCGCCCTGAATAACTCGCACGGTATTGAGCACCCGGAAGCCCTTTGAATTGGTCGTGGTCCCAAACCGTTCGGCCAGCAACACGAGGGTTTTGGAGACAACGTCGACGGGATCGCCGCTATCGGGCCGCACGACCAGCGTCGCCCCGCTGTCGATGACCTTTTGGCGTAGGGTTTCGCCCCACAGGTGCTCGACCGCGGCGTAGAGATCGTAGCTGTCCGAGACGACGGCGAAGATGCCGCCGGGCTTGCCGAACCGGCCCAGCATGTTGGCGAAGGCGTCGACCTCGTGGTCGCGGCCCCAGCTGGTGATGGTGCTGTGCTCGGCGGCCGGGATGCTGAAAGCCGCTATGGGTTCGGCATAGAGATCTCGCGCCGCGATCACCGCAGCCAGTGTGTCGCTGCCCATGAAATTGACCAGGTGAGCCAGGCCGCCCAGCGCTGCTGACGCATTGCTGGAAACGCCGCGCGCGCCGAAGTCATGCAGCTTGAACGGCAACGGACCATTAGGGTCGTCCGCAGTGCGAACCAGGG
>CAZJBC010000399.1:0-2519 GCA_964543805.1 uncultured Brevundimonas sp. | reverse complement strand
GTGGCCGACGGGAACGCAGGCGTCGGACTTGATTATCCCGTAATAGATCTCTGACCAGGTCTTCGCCTCTTCCGGATCGAGGAACGAAAAGGCCAGGGCGCCGACGCCCATGGAGGCGGCGACCTTGATGGTGTCGCGGTTGGTGCAGGCCATCCACATGGGCGGATGGGGCTTTTGCACCGGCTTGGGCACGACGTTGCGGCAGGGCATGGAAAAGCCGGCGCCCTCAAACCCCGGATAAGGGCTCATCACCATCATATTGGCGATTTGCTCGGCGGCCTCGATGGCCAGAGCCCGTTTCTCTTTCGCTGGGATGGCGAACCCGCCCAGCTCCAGCCGCGTCGCGCCCTCGCCGATGCCGAAATCGAGCCGCCCGTTGGAAATGATGTCCAGCGTCGCCAGGCCCTCGGCGGTGCGGGCCGGATGGTTGTAGTTGGGAATGACCTGGCGAATGCCATGGCCGACGCGGATGTTCTTCGTCAGCGCCGCGCAGGCGGACAGGAACACCTCCGGCGCCGAGGAGTGAGAGTATTCCTCGAGGAAGTGGTGCTCGACCTCCCAGGCGTAGTCGTAGCCCAGCCTGTCGGCCAGGACGACCTGCTCCAGCGCCTGGTGAAACAGCCGCGCTTCATCGCCCTCATTCCAGGGTTTGGGCAGCTGGTGTTCGTAAAAGACCCCGAACCGCACCCGCTATACCCGCTCGACGGCGGCGATGTTGCTGACGCTGGGCGTGCGGGCCCAGTGCTCGCGAGTCTTGAACTGGAAGTTGGGCGGGCGGTTCTGCAGTCGGCGCGTCGCCAGCCACAGGCGCTTCAAGTGCCGCTTCTTACCGGCGGCAATGTCGTCCTGGTAGGCCGAGCGGCCGTGCAGCACGTGATAGTTGTTGATGAACTGCATCACGCCCGGCTCCAGGTCCATATAGACGTTGAAATCCGGATCGCGGGCCATGTTCGAAACCGTATCGATGGCCTCGCGCTGGATGTCGGTCAGCCGCGGCGCGTCGGGGTGCTTCTGGCTGGCCTTGATGTATTGCGGGATGAACTTGACGAACAGCCGCCCGTCGAACTCGGTGAAGACGTTCTGCATGTAATAGGGCTTGCCGCCCGGCGCCTGTTCGCCGCGATGGTCCCACGGCAGCTTGCCGTACAGCACCTCGACCAGATCAGGCCGGGTGAGCACCAGCTCATTATAGATCGCCACCACATTGGCCACGCAGGACAAGCCGCCGCTGGCCGCGGAGCGAAGGCACATCAGGCCAACAAGATCCGAGCCGTCGGTGTGATAATCAAAGGCGATGCCGCCGATCTCGTTGCCGCGCGAATAAGGATCGTCGGCCTTCTTGCCCTGGTCGGTGACATCGCCCAGCAGGTGGCCGTGCTTGTTTTGCGGCCACGGATCGCCCAGATGCGCGCCCAGGCCCCAGTAGATCAGGGTGAGCTCTTCGTCGGTGTAGTGGCTCGCGTCCAGCCCGGCGATCCGGGCAAAGCCGCGCCCGTCGATCAGCTCGCGCTCGACCTCGGCCAGCTTGGCGACAAGACCACCCAGCGGAAACTCATCGCGCCCGATCTGCAGTATATCGAGACCCCGCGCCTGCACGCCGCGCACGGCCGCCTCGATTTCGCGCTGGTCCTCATCGTTCAGCGCCAGAGTCCAGGCCGCCGGATCGGCCACATCAGCGGCGCGCCAGTTGACGTGGGTCTCCAGCGGACGGGGGGTAAGGGTCACGGCGCGTCCTCCTAAAGTCGTATCTTTCTTATCGTTGTGGGGATGCTAGCGCGCCGATGGCCCCGGCGCCAACCGCCAAGGGTTCTCTTATCCGGCTGGCCCCGCTAAACCCTCGTCATCACGCATACGGAGCCTTAAATCCATGGCCGACGACTACGCCTTCCCCAAGGGTGATCTGATGCGAGGCAAGAAGGGCCTCGTCATGGGTGTCGCCAACCACAACTCCATTGCCTACGGCATCGCCAGCCAGCTGGCCTCCCAGGGTGCAGAGATGGCCTGGACCTATATGGGCGAGTCTCTGGAACGGCGCGTGCGGCCCCTGGCCGAGGGGCTGGGCGTCAAGCACCTGATCGCCTGCGATGTGGCCGACGACGCCTCGATGGATACGGCCTTCGGGCAGATCGGCGCGGCCCTGGGCCAGCTGGATTTCGTCGTCCATTCCATCGCCTTCGCCAACAAGGACGAGCTGAAGGGCAGCTTTGTCGACAACACCACCCGCGAGGGCTTCCTGACCGCGATGAACATCTCGGCCTACAGTTTCGTCGATGTCGCGAAACGATCCGCGCCGCTGATGACCAATGGCGGCGCGATGATCTGCATGACCTATCTGGGCGCCGAACGGACCATTCCCAACTACAACACCATGGGCGTGGCCAAGGCCGCGCTCGAGGCCGCCACCCGCTACATCGCCCGCGACCTGGGGCCGAAAGGCATCCGCGTCAACGCCATCTCGGCCGGCGCCATGCGCACCCTGTCGCTGGCGGGCATCTCCGGCGGCAGGGGCATGATCGCCC
>CAZJBC010000398.1:0-2526 GCA_964543805.1 uncultured Brevundimonas sp. | reverse complement strand
GCCGTGGCGGTGGTCGAGGGCACGGGCGACCACGGCTGTGAATATATGACCGGCGGCGTGGTGGCGGTTCTGGGCGATACCGGGCGCAACTTCGCGGCCGGCATGTCGGGCGGCGTCGCCTATGTCTATGACCCGGACGGACGTTTCGACAGCTGCTGCAACAAGGCGATGGTCAATCTGGAGCCTCTGGTCTCGACCGGCGATCCCGACGATCCGCGCGCGCCCCGTCAGCGCTCGCTCGGCACGCACGATGCGGGCATGGGCGACATGCTGCGGTTTGACCACGAGCGCCTGCGCATCCTGATCGAGCGGCACCTGCTGCATACCGGCAGCGCCCGCGCCCGGGACATTCTGGACAACTGGAGCCAGGCCGTGACGAAATTCGTCAAGGTTATGCCCAAGGACTATCGCGCCGCGCTCGAACAGATGGAGACGGAACGGCTCGCCGCCACCGTCGCCGCTGAGTAACCCCAAGGCTTCGGAGACACTTGATGGGCAAGCCCACCGGCTTCCTGGAGATTGAACGGCGCGACCGCGGCTACGAAAAGCCCGACGCGCGGCTCAAGCACTGGCGTGAGTTCGTAAAGCCGCTTGGCCTGGACGAATCCCGCCAGCAGGCGTCTCGCTGCATGAACTGCGGCATTCCGTTCTGCCACACCGGCTGCCCGGTCAATAACCAGATCCCTGACTGGAACGATCTGGTCTATCGCGACCAGTGGAAGACCGCGCTCGACAACCTGCACTCGACGAACAACTTCCCGGAATTCACCGGCCGCATCTGCCCGGCGCCCTGCGAGGCGGCCTGCACCCTGAACATTGTCGAGACGCCGGTCACCATCAAGACGATCGAATGCGAGATCATCGACCGCGGCTTTTCCGAGGGCTGGGTCGTTCCGCAAAAGGCGGCCGCGAAAACTGGCAAGACGGTCGCCGTCGTCGGCTCCGGACCCGCGGGCATGGCTGCCTCGCAGCAGCTGGCCCGCGCCGGTCACGCCGTGACCCTGTTCGAAAAAAGCGCCCGCATCGGCGGCCTGCTTCGTTACGGCATTCCTGACTTCAAGATGGAAAAGCATCACATCGATCGGCGCGCCAAGCAGATGGAAGCCGAAGGCGTGACCTTCCGCACGAGCGTCGAGGTCGGCAAGGATATCTCGCTGGATGACCTGCGCAGCCAGTTCGACGCCGTGGTGCTGTCCGGCGGCGCCGAACAGCCGCGGGACCTGGACCTGCCGGCTCACAATTTCCAGGGCATCCATTTCGCCATGGATTTTCTGACCCAGCAAAACAAGCGCAACGCCGGCGATGCTGAAGACGTGGCCGCGCCCGATGGCTCGACCATCTCTGCCAAAGGCAAGCATGTTGTGGTTATCGGCGGCGGCGACACCGGTTCTGACTGCATCGGCACTTCGAACCGCCACGGGGCGCTCAGCGTGGTGCAGCTGGAAATCATGCCGGCCCCGCCGGAAAAGGAAAACAAGGCCCTGACCTGGCCGAACTGGCCGCTGAAGATGCGCACCTCTTCCTCGCAGGAAGAGGGTGTCGAGCGCGACTTCGCGGTGCTGACCAAGCGGGCGATCGGATCGGGCGACAAGATCGAGGCAATCGAGTGCGTCAAGGTCGACTGGGAAGGCGGCAAGCTGCGCGAGGTTCCCGGCAGCGAGTTTCAGCTCAAGGCTGATCTGGTGCTGCTGGCCATGGGCTTCCTTGGTCCGCGCAAGTCGCCCCTGATCGACGGCCTGGATCTTGATCCGCGCGGCAATGTGAAGGCCGACATGACGGCCTATGCGACCAGCCAGCCGGGGGTGTTCGCCTGTGGCGACATGCGCCGCGGCCAGTCTCTGGTGGTCTGGGCGATCCGCGAGGGCCGCCAGTGCGCCCATGCGGTGGACAAGGCCCTGATGGGCGCCACCGAACTGCCGCGCTGAAGCGACCTAGAATCCAGCCTTCAGCCCTAGATAGATCGCCCGGGGCGCGCCGGGGGTGATCGACTGGGTGTTCGGATCGGCTGGCAGGGGCTGGGGCCGAATCTGCTGTACGCCGTCTGCGCTGAAATAGGTGCCATAGCTGGCGTAACTGACATTAAATAAATTCGACACCCTCACGAAAAGGCTAACCTTTTTCGACAAAGCGTAGTCGACGCGCGCATCCACGGTCCAGTAGCCGGGCAGCTTGGGATTGTCGTTGCCTTCATCGCCGATCAGGTACTGCGGGCCCGTGTACTGTGAATCCGCCCCGATCGTAAGTTGGGGCGTTACCTTGAAATCCACACCGGCCTTGACCCTCTGTTCGGGAATGCCGCCCATCCGGTCGCCCGGCGAGATGGCGATATTGCCGTCGGCGTCGGCCTGCGGGTTGTTCGGCGAGGAAAGCACGCCGGCGAACTGATAGGTGGCGATCACGTCGCTGTAGCCGACGAACGCCGACCATTTGGCTGTGTCGAGATTGATCTGGCCGTCGAAACCCTGGCGGCGGGTCTTGGGTACATTGGCGAAGTAGCCTCGGCCCGCCAGATTGCTGGCCAGGGAG
>CAZJBC010000397.1:0-2530 GCA_964543805.1 uncultured Brevundimonas sp. | reverse complement strand
CTCGTCCTTATCGAGCTCCAACTGCGACTGCGTCAGGTCCAGCCGATCCTGCAGAATCCGTATGAAGCGTTCAATCCGCTGAAGCGGGTCGACCGATATCTCTACGCCAGCGCCGTCCATCTCGCCGGCGCCAGCTCGCAGAAGGCGCGCGACGAGGCGGCGGACGCGGCGCTGCAGAAGGTCGGGCTTTCGCTCGCCGAGGTGAAGGGCCGCTTCCCGCACGAGCTGTCGGGCGGTCAGTTGCAGCGCGCGGCGATCGCCCGCGCGCTCATCTCCTCGCCGTCGCTGATCGTCGCCGACGAGCCGGTGTCGATGGTTGACGCGTCCTTGCGCATGTCGATTGTCAACCTGTTCAGGCGGCTGCACGACGATCTCAAGGTGTCCATCCTCTACATCACCCATGATCTCGCGACCGCCTACACCATCAGCGACCGCGTGATCATCATGCAGAAGGGCAAGGACGTCGCCACCTCCGTCCAGACTCCGATCGAGGCCTATCGCGCCAAACTCGCCGAGCTGCAGCAGCTGCTGCAGGACGGCGCCATCGACCAACTGACCTTCAACAAGGCGGTCGATCAGGCGAAGGCGACGCTGCAGCAAGCCGATACAGGTGCCAACACGCTGAACAGCACGATGACCGAGCTCGGGGACACCTTCACCAGCGCCTTCGAGGATGCCGTGACCAGCGGCAAGAGCCTGCACGACGTGTTGACCGGGCTGCTGCAGGATCTCGAACGTCTGCTGCTCCGCATGGAAGAGGGCAATGTCGTCGATTTTCTGACCGGCAATAACGGCAACACCAAAGGCGGCAGCAGCGGCGGTTTTCTCGGAACGATCCTCGGCTTCCTGGGTCTCGGCGGATCCGGGGTCAATTCGTCGGGCTTCCGAATCGGAGGCGCCGGGCCTGGCGCCTCGCGCAATACCGTCACCTCCGGCGGCGGTCTCTTCTCCGGCATCGTCTCCTTCCTTTCCGGCCTGTTCCACACCGGCGGGATCGTCGGCGCCGGCGGTCCGAGCCGCTTCGTCCCGGCCGCTGTCTTCGCCGGCGCGCCGCGCCTGCACACCGGCGGATTGATCGGCAGCGGAGAAGTGCCGGCGATCCTGAAGCGGGGCGAGGGCGTCTTCACGCCGGATCAGATGGCGCGGATGGGCGGAACCGCGGTGCACTTCGCGCCGGTCTACCAGATCGATGCCCGGGGCGCAGATGCGGGAATGCTGCCGAAGATCAAGGCGATCGCCGATCAGTCCTCGCGCGATGCCGTCGCGCAGCTCAAGGCCGAGGTCAACTCCGGGGGCCACACCGCGCGGATCTTCGGGAGGCGATGATGGTCGAGGTCCTGGCGCCGCCCTATCGCCCGACGGCCGCCACGGCGGAATTCTGGCCCTGGGCGAACACGCTGACCGCGACCTCGCCGCTGACGCGGGATCAGCAGACCATCGCCTATCCCGGCGTGCTGTGGCGCGCCACGCTCACGCTGCCGCCGATGGAGGAAACCGACTGGCGGGGCTGGTCGGCGTTCCTGGCGTCGCTCTCCGGCGCCGCCGGCCGTTTCAACGTGCGGGTGCCGCATGCCAAGGCGCCGTTCGGCCAGGCGCTCCCGGCTCAATGGCTGTTCGACGACGGCTTCGGCTTCGATGACGGCTTCGGTTTCTTCGATCCGCCGCATACGGTGACGATCCGGGACGACGTCGCATCGACCATGATCCTCTTCAGGACCGAGGGCTGGGGCGCATCGGTCAAGGTGCTGAGCAAAGGCGACTTCGTTTCCTGGTCTCGCGTCAACCGGCGCATGATGGCGATCCTGAAGAAGGACGCCGTCAGCGATGCGGACGGCAACGCCGACCTCCAGCTCGCCTTCCCGGCGCCCGAGATCCCGCCGGCGGGGCGTCGGCTCTATCCGTGGTGGCCGACGGTTACCATGCGCCTCGCCGACGACGACCAGGCGACCCAGACATATGGCGAGGCCCGGATCGCGCAGATCGCGATCCAGGCCATCGAGGCGAGCCCGCTATGAGGACGAAACTGTGACCCAGCGGGTGACGGGCGACATCGCCGCGGCGGCTGCGGCGCCGGTGATCCGGCCGGTGGCGCTGGCGTTCCTCGATTTCCTGTCGGAGGCGGTCTACGCGAACTCGACCGCCTTCACCATCACCTGGGGCGGCCATGACTGGCTGGGGGTCGGCAAGCTGGGCGGCATCGGGCCGATCGAGGAGACCATCGAATCGAAATCGACCGCGCTGACCCTGACGCTGTCCGGGGTCGACGCCGAGGATCTCGCCCACGCGCTGGGGGACCGCTACCAGGGCCGCACCGGCCGGGTCTATCTGGCCCTGCTCGACGAGGCCTACCAGGTGATCGCCGACCCGGTCACGATCTTCGAAGGCCCGATGGATGCCATGCCGGTGACGGTCTCCGGCGGCCAGATCACCATCGCGGTCACTATCAGCGATGGCCGGGCCGATTGGGAACGGCCGCGGCTGCGGCGCTACACCAACGAGGATCAGCAGGCGGTCTATCCCGGCGACAAGG
>CAZJBC010000396.1:0-2550 GCA_964543805.1 uncultured Brevundimonas sp. | reverse complement strand
TCCGAGAACCTCACGCGGCCCAGCCATTCGGCGGCTTCCTTGTGGGCGTCGGCATCGCTCATGCCCAGGTGCTCGCGCATCGGCTCGGCGATCTGCTCGCCGATGCGCACGTGCGGCGTCAGGGCGGTCAGCGGATCCTGGAAGATCATGGTGATCTTGGAGCCGCGCGCCACGTTCAGGTCGCGGGCCTTCAGGCCCAGCAGTTCCTGGCCCTTGAAGCGGAAGGATCCTGTCGCCTTGCCGTTGCCGGACAGCAGCCCCATGCCCGCCAGGAAGGTCTGGCTCTTGCCCGAACCGCTCTCGCCGACCACGCCCAGGGTCTCGCCGGCGCTGATTTTCAGGGAAACGCCCCGCACCGCATGCACCTCGCCGTCGTGGACGTCGAAGCGCACATCGAGGTTCTCGATCTCAAGAACGGTTTCCGGTCCGGACGTCTTTGCCAAGGCTTTACGGCTCCTTCGATCCGCAACACTACCGATGCGGCGCGCGCGCGCAACGGCCATCCGTTACAAGCGGTTACAGCTTTTGTGTTTGGCGCAGGACTCAGGCCCGACTACAGAGCCCATCCATGATGCTCCCCTTTATCGACCTCGCCGCCCAGCAACGCCGGATCAAACCCGCCATCGATGCGGCCATCGCAAAGGTCCTGGCTCACGGCGGCTATGTCATGGGCCCCGAAGTCGCCCAGTTCGAGGCCGCCCTGGCGACGTTCTGCGGCGAAGGGCGGGCTATATCCTGCGCCAACGGCACCGACGCCCTGGCCCTGCCGCTGATGGCCTGGGGCATTGGCCCGGGCGATGCGGTCTTCTGCCCCAGCTTCACCTTCGCCGCGACGCCCGAGATCATTCCCTGGCTGGGGGCGACGCCGGTGTTCGTCGACATCGATCCGGTGACCTTCAACCTCGATCCGGAAGCGTTGCGGGCCGCCATCGAGACGGTTCTGGCCAAGGGCCGCTACCGGCCCCGGGCGGTGATCGCCGTGGACCTGTTCGGCCAGCCGGCCAACTATCCGCTGATCCGCTCGCTGTGCGACGCCTATGATCTGAAGCTGATCGCCGATTCGGCGCAGGGCTTCGGCTGCACCCTGTTCGGCCGCCACCCCATCACCTGGGCCGATGCGGCCACAACCAGCTTTTTTCCGGCCAAGCCCCTGGGCGCCTATGGCGACGGCGGGGCGGTGCTGACCCGCTGCGACGAGGACTGGGAGCTGATGGACAGCTTCCGCGTCCACGGCAAGGCGGTGAAGGTCGACACCGCCGGCCACAGCTTCGAGCATGATCCGAAATATCTGAACATGCGCATCGGCATGAACTCGCGGCTGGATACGATCCAGGCGGCGATCCTGCTGGAGAAACTGAAAATCTTCCCCGAGGAAATCGCCCTGCGTCAGGCCGTGGCCGACCGCTACGCGGCAGGGCTGAAGGGGCGGGTGCTGGCCTATCCGAAAGTCATCGACGGCGGGACCAGCGTCTGGGCCCAGTATGTCATCGAGCACAAGAACCGTGACGGCCTGGCCGCCCACCTGCGCAGCCTCGAGATCCCGACCGCGGTCTACTATCCCGTGCCCATGCACCGCCAGGCGCCCTACGCCCACTTCCCCCAGCCGAACGGCCTGCCGGTCACCGAGGCAAAGGCCGCCACGGTGCTGGCCCTGCCCATGCACCCCTATCTGGCGCCCGCCGACCAGGACCGGATCATCGAGGCGATCTGCGGGTTCAACGGCTAACCCAATTTCGTCATCCTCGGGTTCGACGCAGTCGAATCCCGAGGACCCAGCCGCGCCAGCCGTGAAACATCATTGTGGGGCGTCGAGCGTGGGAATGCTGGGTCCTCGGGCTTGGCCTGACGGCCAACCCGAGGATGACGATCGTTGGGTTGAGTCGGTTTGAGCTTCACAGACTGCGATGGCTGGTCAATCGTGCGCCTACTCGACCAGTTTACGTTGTTTAGCGTGATAAACGGGTGACTCCGGAACAAGAAATGACCTTATTCCGGCCTTTCGCCCGCCAGTTTGCGCCCCGATAAATCGATTGTCGGCTGGACGGCCCGGGTGGTCCCGGATCCTGAACAGCCCCCCCAGCCCCCCTGGATCGTCAGGGTCGCCCGGCCGACAGCAAACCCTCTCGAGGCCCGTGCGCAGCTCCCCTGTTCGTACGGGCCTTTTGATGTTTGGGTGCCCTCTTTGCTGGACCACCGGCCTGAGATGAACGTGAACCCACCAATGCAGACCTACTCAGCAATTGAAGCGGTTGAGGCCGCTCCGCAGTTTGGCAATGGCGGTCCGCCGGGCTGGGCGTTGGTGCTCTACAGTGATCTTCTCGACGATGAAGCTCCGCACAGGCGCTTGCTGGAACGGATAGCCGCTGAAGGCACGGAAGCAATTTTGATGCTTCCTGATCAGCACCGCTACGAAGACTGTGTGGAGGGCACGCTCAATTGGGACGGTCGCGAGATCAGGGTCTACTATGAGACGATCCTAAGCTATCTGAGCTTTTGGGCTCCCACGCGTGAACCGGTCGAATCGCTAAGGTCCTTTATCCTGGCTCTAGA
>CAZJBC010000395.1:0-2577 GCA_964543805.1 uncultured Brevundimonas sp. | reverse complement strand
GCCATCCGCAAGGCGACCGAGGAAGCCAAGAAGACCATGATCCGCGTTCCGCTGCGCGAGAGCCGCACCCTGCACCACGACGGCGCTGGCCGTCACGGCGCGGGCAAGGTGATCCTGCGCTCGGCTCCGGCCGGCACCGGCGTCATCGCCGGCGGCCCGATGCGCGCGGTTCTGGAAACCCTGGGCGTCCAGGACGTGGTCGGCAAGTCGACCGGCTCGTCCAACCCCTACAACATGGTGCGCGCGACGTTTGACGCCCTCAAGGGCCAGGCTTCGCCCCGCCAGATCGCCGGCAAGCGCGGCAAGAAGGTGTTCGACATCATCGGCCGCCGGGCTGACGGCTCTTCGCCCGAAGCGGTTGAAGCGTAAGGATTTATCCCCATGGCCAAAATCACTGTCCGCCAGATCGCCAGCCCGATCCGCCGCAAGAACGACCAGCGCGCCACCCTGGTGGGCCTGGGTCTGAACCGCGTCGGCCGCGAGCGCACGCTTGACGACAACGCCTCGGTCCGGGGCATGGTCGCCAAGGTCGCTCACCTGGTTGAGGTGATCTAGCTCTACCCCCTCACATCCATCACAAAGCCGAGTCGGGCCAATCCCCCGGCGCTTACCTCCAAGGAGAAGGCAGATGACCAAACTCAACGAAATTCGTGACAACGAAGGCGCGCACAAGAAGAGCATGCGGGTCGGCCGCGGCGAGGGCTCGGGCAAGGGCAAGACCGCGGGTCGCGGCGTCAAGGGCCAGAAGTCCCGCACCGGCGTCTCGCTGATCGGCTTTGAAGGCGGCCAGATGCCGCTCTACATGCGCATGCCCAAGCGCGGCTTTAACAATCCCTTCGCCAAGAAGTTCGCTGAAGTGAACCTGTGGCGCCTGGAACAGGCCATCGCGGCCGGCAAGCTCGACGCCAAGAAGCCCATCGACGCCAAGGTTCTGATCGCCGCCGGCGTCATCCGTCGCGCCAAGGACGGCGTGCGTCTGCTGGGCAAGGGCGAACTCAAGGCCAAGCTCGACATCACCGTCTATTCGGCGTCGGAAACGGCCAAGGCCGCGGTTGAGAAGGCCGGCGGCAAGCTGACCATCACCATGAAGCCCAAGCCGCAGCCCAAAGAAGCGCCCGCGGCCTAATCGCCTCTCGCATGATCGACTGGGAGGCCCTATCTAGGGTCGGCTTCAAAAAAGAACATTAGGGGAGGGGCCATGGCCTCGGCCGCAGAACAGCTAGCCGCGAATATGAATATCGGCGCCTTTCAGAAGGCGACCGAGCTTCACAAGCGTATCTGGTTCAGTGTCATCGCCCTGATCGTCTACCGCCTCGGCGTCTTTATCCCGATCCCGGGAATCGATCCGGACAAGTATGCCGCCGAGTTCGGAAAACTGGGCGCCGGCCTGCTCGGCATGATGAACATGTTCTCCGGCGGAGCGATCAAGCAGGCTTCGATCCTGACGCTCGGCGTCATGCCCTATATCTCGGCCTCGATCATCATCCAGCTGCTCCAGTCGGTCTATCCGCCCTGGGAAAAGCTGAAGAAGGAAGGCGGCGAGGCCGGCCGCAAACAGCTCAATCAGTACACGCGCTACCTGACCGTTCTGTTGGCAATATTCCAGTCCACCGGCACCGCCATCGGCATGTCGTCAAACGGCCTGGCCTATCATCCGGGCGCCTTCTTCATCCTGGGCACCGTCGCCAGCCTGACTGGCGGCACGATGTTCCTGATGTGGCTGGGCGAGCAGATTACCTCTCGCGGCGTTGGCAATGGCGTGTCCCTGATCATCTTTGCGGGCATCGTCGCCCGCATGCCGGACCTGTTCATCCAGCTGTTCACCGAGGCCCACCAGGGCGCCATCTCGACCCCGCAGCTGTTCCTGGTCCTGGCGATCCTGATCGGCGTGGTGTTCTTCATCGTCTTCATGGAACGCGCCCAGAGGCGCATCCTGATCCAGTATCCAAAGCAGCAGCGCGGCAACCGCATCGTCGGCGGCGACACCTCGTTCCTGCCGATCAAGATCAACTCGGCCGGCGTCATTCCGCCGATCTTCGCCTCAAGCCTTCTGGTGCTGCCGGCCACGGCGCTGGGCCTTATCAAGGTCGAAAATCTGCCGCCCTGGCTGAGCTGGCTGCAGGATGCCTCGACCAATCTGCAGTCAGGCCACCCGGTGCACATGGCGCTTTACGCGACCCTGATCATCTTCTTCTGCTTCTTCTACACCTCGGTGGTGTTCAATCCCGAGGACACGGCCGAGAACCTGCGCAAGTACGGCGGCTTCGTGCCCGGCATCCGCCCGGGCAAACGGACCGCTGATTACCTTTCCGCCGTGCTGACCCGCCTGACAGTCATCGGGGCCGGCTACATCACCATCGTCTGCCTGCTGCCGGAACTGGCCATGTCCTACAACCAGGCGCTCCAGCCCCTGGCCTTCGGCATCGGCGGCACCTCGATCCTGATCGTCGTCTCCGTGACCATGGATACGGTCGCCCAGATCCAGTCGCACTTGCTTGCGCACCACTATGAAGGTCTGATCAGGAAGTCGAAGCTCCGGGGCCGCAAATAAATGAGCCTGATTCTGTTCGGCCCGCC
>CAZJBC010000394.1:0-2591 GCA_964543805.1 uncultured Brevundimonas sp. | reverse complement strand
CTTCCGTCCGGTGTACTCGTACACCTTCTGGACGCCGCCCTGGAAGCTGACGCGGGCGTCCGGCACGGTGGCCAGGTCGGCGACCATGGAATCGCGGATCTTGGCGATCCTGGGCCGGTTGTCGTGGCGGATCACCGCGGTGACCGTGGCGCGATTGACGCCGCTGGGACCGCCCGAGCCGCCCTGGTTGGGATCGACGGCTCCGGTGCCGATATTGGTGAAGATGTGCAGGGTCTCGGGCCGCTTCTTGACGATCTCGCCCACCGCATCGGCGGCGGCGGCGGTCTGTTCGAGCGTGGCGCCGGGCGGTGTCTGGATATCGACCTGGTAGAAGTCGGGATTGCCTTCCGGAACCAGGCCGACCGGCAGCTTGAAGACCACGGCCGCGCCTATGGCGCCGGCGAAAACCACGACGCCCAGCAGACAGGCCAGGATCCGGTGATCCAGCGCCCAGCCCAGGGAGCGGGCGTAGAAGGCCGGCAGAGGCGCGCGCGGCTTGCCTTCCTTGGGCGACAGGAAATAGGCGGCCAGCAGCGGCGTCAGCAGCCGGGCGACGACCAGCGAGAAAAGCACCGCGATCGACACCGTCATGCCGAACGACTTGAAGAACTGTCCCGGGATGCCGGGCATGAACGAGACCGGCATGAACACCACGAAGATGGCGAAGGTGGTGGCGATAACCGCCAGTCCGATCTGATCGGCGCCCTCCAGCGCCGCGTGGTAGGGCCGCTCGCCCCGCATGATGCGTTTTTCTATGTTCTCGATCTCGACGATGGCGTCGTCGACGAGAATCCCGATGACCAGGGTCAGGGCCAAAAGGGTGATCATGTCGAGCGAGAAGCCCAGCAGGGCCATGATCGCGAAGGTCGGGATCAGCGAGGTCGGCATGGCGATCGCGGTGATCGCCGTCGCCCGCCAGTCGCGCAGGAACAGCCAGACCACCAGCGAAGCCAGCAGCATGCCCTCGAACATGGTGTGCTTGGTCGCCTCGAAGCCCTCGCGGGTTTCGAAGACATAGCTGTAGATCTTGCTGGTGGTCACGCCGGTGAAATCAGCCTTGCGGATATCGCCCTGGGCGATCGCCGCCTTGTCGCCTTCCAGGCGCTTGATGGCGCGGACAAACTTGTCCTGACCGCTCAGCGGCTGGTCGGTGAACATTTTGGCAAGCTCGGCGTCGACGGCCTTTTCGACCGCCACATCGCTGGCCTCCTTGGTCTTGCTGACCTGGAAGCCGACCACGGGTCGTCCGTCCAGCCGCGAGAAGGCGCGGATCTCGCTGGTCCCGTCGCCCACATCGGCGATATCGCCGACGCGCACCTGACGCGCGCCCACGGGAATCGCCAGCTGCCTGACCTGCTCGACCGTGGTGGCCGCGCCCAGCACACGCAGGGTCTGCTCGCGACCGCCGACAGCGACGCGGCCGCCGGCGACGTCGGCGCTCATCTGGGACAGGGCGGCGTTGACCTGGGGCGCGGTGACGCCCGCGGCGGCCATGCGCACGGGGTCGAGGATGACATTGATCTCGCGCTCCACCCCGCCGACGCGACCGATCGAGGCGACGCCGGGCAGGCCTGTCAGACGGCGGGCGACATCGTTGTCGATGAACCAGGACAGCTCCTGGTCCGACATGCCGGGGGCGGCGACCGCATAGGTGATGATCGGCTGGGCCGAGATTTCGAGACGCTGCAGTATGGGCGCGTCGATTTCGCGCGGCAGGGTGGCGCGCACCTGGTCGATCTTGGTTTGCACCAGATCGGCCGCCTTCTGGACGTCATAGCCGATCTTGAACTGAACGACCGTGGTCGAAACGCCCTGAGTGACGATCGACTGAATCTGGTCGATGTCTGAAATACTCGAGATCGCATCCTCGACCGGGCGGGTGACCTGGCTTTCCAGCTCGGCGGGGGCGGCCCCCGACTGGGTGATGGTCACCGCGACGCCGGGAAACTCGATATCCGGGAACTGCCGAACCGGCAGGGTGAAATAGCTGATCATCCCGGCCAGAACGAGGGCCAGGAACAGCAGAGTCACCGGGATCGGGTTGCGGACGCCCCAGGCCGATATGCGGATCTGCTTCATTTGGCGGATGCTTTGGCCGGCGGCGGCGGCGGGGGCGGAGGCGGTGGCGCTGACGTTACAGGCGCAATCGCCGCGGCGGCGAGCGCCGAGTCCGGCTTGTCCTGCGGGATGACCAGATCGCCTTCAAGCACGAAGGACGAAGAGCCAAGCAGCACGCGCGAGCCTTCGGGCGGGCCCTTGATCAGCTCGACGAAATTATTGCCCCGGCGCCCGGGCTGAACGGGGACCTGCTTGACCTTGTTCTGAGCGTCGACAGCGAACACCGACACCTTGTCGGCGTCATAGTGCAGGGCGGTTTCCGGCACACTGAGCACATCGGCGCGCAGGTCGTTGAACTGGGCGCTGGCCGAGCCGCCGGGCCGCAGGTCGGCGCGGACCGGCAGGGCGATGCGCACCAGGCCCAGATGGGTCTGCTGCTGGATGGTCGGCTCGATCAGGCGCACGTGGCCCTGGATCATCTGGCCGTTGGGCAGGGTGACATCGGCGATGGACCCGGCCTGGATCGAGCGAAG
>CAZJBC010000393.1:0-2593 GCA_964543805.1 uncultured Brevundimonas sp. | reverse complement strand
TTCCGAGTGGAAGGTTCCCTGGGCGCCCGTGATGCCCTGGCAGATGACCTTGGTGTTCTTGTCGATCAGGATGGACATGGAGCCCCGTTCATTCGGTTATTTGGCGCTTTCCCGCGCGCGAGGGGCTTAGCGCACCTGGCTTCGAAGGGAAACCGGTTGCGCGAGAAAAACGGGGACCTGACCGTTTTTAGTCCGCTGTGGGTCGTTCAGGGCGCCGGATGATCCGCCAATTTTATGCGGATAAATATGAAGACGGTCTGCTGGTCATCCGACTGCGTCGCGACCAGCCGCAATTCGCCGCTCTTGGAGAAGCGAACCAGATCCTCTTCCGAGGCGTCTTGAGATACCGCGACCCGACCGGCGGACGTCTGCCGGAAAACGAAGAATGCTTGAGGTCCCATCTGAATGAGCGGAACGCCCAACCAGCGTTTCAACTCGTCTTCCGCGGTTGCGTCGACGGCCCTTTGACCTATCGAACAGATATCGGCCGTGGTTCCAGGAACCGGATCGAACGGCGCCGACCCGGTGACAATAAAAGTTGGCAGCTTCGTGGTTTCCCGCAGCGCGACCCGCTGGTTCTGAATGTTCGGCAGGATCGCCGGCATGCGGGCGGCAATGTCCTTGGTCGGCGGCGAAAAGCCGGCCCGCAACGCGCGATCCATCGCGCCTTGCAGATCGCTGTCGGGCGTGGCGCAAAATGCCTCGAACTGGCTGATGCCATCGTCCTGAGCCACGGCGATGCAAGGAACCGCAAACGCAGCGGTCGCGGCAACGGCCGCCCACAAATGATTCATTGCCGCCCCCAGGCCTGGCCAATTTCCCCGGTGCAGGATGAGGGAAAGACCCGTCGCGATCAACTCTTGGTTAAAAGCACCAGCATGTTGTCGGCAAGCGGCGACCAGCGGTTCAGCTGGCGCCAGGCGTAGCCGCATTCCTCGGCCATGCGTTTCAGTTGCGGCGTGGTGAAATAGTTGACGTGACCCGGATAGCGAAAGCCGCACCATTTGGCGCCAGTAATCTTGCGATTGCTCGAGCCGAAATTCGGCAGACGCAGGTATAGCTTGCCGCCCGGGGCCAGCACCCGATGAACGCCGCGCAGCAGGGCCTTGGGCTCGGGCTCGTGCTCGAGGATCGAGGACATCAGCACGCCGTCGAAACTGCCTTCCGGGAAATCCTTCAGCTTTTCAATGGCCGGCCCGAACAGGGCATAGCCGCCGCGGGTGCGCATATAGGCGTCGGCCTCGGCGTGCCGGGCGGCCGACAGCTCGATGCCGAACGGGATCAGCGGCTCGGGCAGGGCCCGACCGCGCCCACAGCCCACGTCGAGCACGCGGCCAGAGCCAAACACCTTGCGATAGCGGCTGGCCAGCCCGCCTCGGAACCGCTGGCGAAAGGAAAACGCCTTGTCCAGCGCGATCAGGAACGGAACCTCGGCGGCGCGCTTTTGCCGGTCCTCGGCCTTGGTCTTTTCCCAGGCGAATTCCTCGACCAGCGCCTCGTAGGCGGGCGGGTTCTTCAGATAGACAAAGCCGCAGGTGTCGCAGGCGCAGATCCGCCACGGTCCGCGGCAATAGGCGGGAATGTCGGTGGAGGCGGCGGCGCCGCAGGCAGGGCAGCTGCGCAAGGCCTAGATCACGGGTTTGAGCAGGATGATGGTGGCGCTGCCGTTGTCGCTGGCGGTCACCAGTCCGCGCACTTCGCCGGCGGTCAGGGCGGCCTGCAGGTCGGGCAGGGCGGTTCCGGTCAGGGCCTGGCGTTGCCCGCCCGTCTGGCGGAAGAAATAGATGTTGCGCCCGCCGAGGGGTACGGGCGGCACATTGGCCCAGGCGGCGACGGGGTCCAGGGCGTTGGCCGGGGCCGGTCCGATGATCACCGCGCAGGCCTGGGCGTCGACGCCGGGCAGCAGCTGGAACGGCAGCTCGCCGGTGATCAGCACCACAGCGCCGTCGTCGAAGGTTTTCCAGAGGGTTTTAACATTCCGCATGTTGGGAATGGTGGCGGCGGGAATGTATTTTTCCGGCGGCCGAACGAACCCTTCCGCCCGGGCCTTGGCGCCCGCCGCGTCGGCGTTGACACCGGTTGCGTCGCACAGGGACAGAAACTGATCGAACAGGCGCGGAGCCTGGGCGGAGGCCGGGGTGGCGAGGATCAGCGCCAGAACGCTGGCGGCCAGAACTCGCTTCATGCTCGCCTCCTCATGATCAGGCCGCGTCGCGAACGGCCTTGACGATTTTTTCCGCTCCGTCCGACAGGTCGTTGGCGGCGATGACGTTCAGGCCGCTTTCGTTGATGATCTTCTTGCCCTGCTCGACGTTGGTGCCTTCCAGGCGCACGACCAGCGGCACCTTCAGGCCCATTTCGCGCACCGCAGCGACCACGCCCTCGGCGATGATGTCGCAGCGCATGATGCCGCCGAAGATATTGACCAGGATGCCTTTCACGTTCGGATCGGCGGTGATGATCTTGAAGGCCGCGGTGACCTTCTCCTTGGAGGCGCCGCCGCCGACGTCGAGGAAGTTGGCGGGCTCTGCGCCATATAGCTTGATGATGTCCATGGTGGCCATGGCCAGGCCCGCGCCGTTGACCATGCAGC
>CAZJBC010000392.1:0-2616 GCA_964543805.1 uncultured Brevundimonas sp. | reverse complement strand
GAGCCGCACCGCGCCCTGCCGCGCCGCCGCGGCCGGCCGCAGGAGCCGCGCCCCGGCCAGGCGCGCCGCCGCGCGCCGGCGCCGCCGCCGGATGATCCGGATCGTTCAGATAATTGGCCTGGGCGCCGCGGTTTTCGCCGGGCTTGCCAGGCAGGGTCGGGCCGGAGGTGCGTCCGCCCGACAGGCTGACGCGCACGTCGACCTTGTCCTTGAAATAGGGCGTGCAGATCAGGCGCGAAGAGGTCGCCCCGCCCTGGCTGTGACCGGCCAGGATGAAGTGATCCACGTTCTGCTTGCCGACCGCGGCGACCACCGAATCGACGATGTTGTGCAGATATTCGTCGTCATAGTTGCTCCAGGTGCGCGTCGGCGAGCCCGGGGTGATGACCACCAGATGGTACTTGTCCTTGACGTCGTAGGCCGGGAAATAGTTGCGCTGCCAGTTGGCGTAGGAGCCGGCGCCGTGCAGGCTGAGCACGATATTGACCTTGTCGCCCGGCTTGTAGCCGGTCGGACAATCCAGGAAATAGGGCCGGCGCGTCTTCATCTCGACGTTGTTGCCCGGCTGGGTGATGTAGGAGCCCAGGCAATATTCATCCGGGCAGTGATAGGCCGGCTTGGCGTCGCAATCGGTGCCGAGCAGGCTGTGGGCCGCCGGCGCTGCGCCGATCTGGGCCATGGCGCCGCTCGCCGCCATGGAGGCGAGGCCCATAAGGCCGGCGGTGCGCATCAGGATTGAACGTTTCATATCTGGTTGTCTCCCCAAGGGTCTTTTCTGGATAGATTTTGAAGGTCTTCGGTCTTTGCGCGCCTGATCGGCGCCTGGGCCTGGAGAGCGCGGGCCGGCGCGGATTTGAGTCCGCGGCCGGCCCTGTCCCCCCGGATCGCCCCCTATCTGGTCGTTGTCCCGGCGCGGGCCGGAGCCGCGCCGGCCCGGGCGGGCGCCGGCCCGCGGGCGGCGGGCGCAGCAGGCGGCAGGCCGAAAGTGGCCTGCGCCTCCGGCGCCGGCGGATCCCATGAGCCGTTGCGAATTTTGCCGCCCTTGGCCGAGACGGCCATGGCCATGATCTTGTCGGTGATGTTCGGCTCATAACCTTCGGTGTGGCCCTTGCCGAGCTTGACGACATCGGCGACCACGCGGCCGCCCTTGCAGTTCGGGAAGTTGAACACCTGGGCGCGGCCCGAACGGGGATAGTGGCCCCAGCCGTCCGAGCCTGGATCCTGCTGGGTCGAATCCCAGACATAACCCTTCTTGGGATCGATCACGTCAGCCTCGCGCACCCGCTTGCCGCAGCCGAACTTGTCGGCCAGCGGCGAGGTGTCGCCCGGAATCGTCTCGTTCTCGCCGTTCGAGAAAATGAACGAATAGTCGCAATCGCCGCCCGGGGGCGGAGCCGCCGCTGTGCCCGCGGGAGCGGGACCACGGCCGGGTCCAGCGCCGGCGCCGAACGGGCCCGCGGTCGCGGCGCGCGCCGGAGCGGGCCCGGCCTTCGGATCCTGGCGATAGACGGGCGTTCCGGCGCTGCCGGCGGTAAAGCCGCCGTTCTTGCCGGGGGTCACCGGACCGACGCGCCCGCCTGACAGGCTGATGCGTACGTCAACCTTGTCGCGGAAATAGGGGGTGCAAACCAGGCGCGCCGAGGTCGCGCCGCCCTGGCTGTGCCCGGCCAGGATGAAGTGGTCGACGTTCTTCTTGCCGACGGTCGCGACCACGGCGTCAACGGCGTTCTGCAGATAGGCGTCGTCGGCCTCGCTCCACGAGCGTGTGATCGAGCCGGGCGTGATCAGCACCAGATGGTACTTGTCCTTCACGTCCACGGCCGGGAAATACATGCGCGTCCAGTTTGCGTAGGAGCCAAAGCCGTGCAGCAGCAGCATGACATTGACCTTGTCGCCCGGCTTGTAGCCCTTGGGACAATCCAGGAAGAAGGTGCGGCGCGTCTTCATCTCCACCGTATTGCCCTCCTGGGTGACGATCGAGCCGTCGCACATTTCGTCGGGGCAGTGATAGGCGGGCGGCGCGTCACAATTGACCCCCATCAGCATGTGGGAAGCCGCCACGGGAGCTGGGCGCGCAGAGGCTGCAGCCGCAGCTTTCGGCGCTGCCCCCTTGGGCGCAGCCGCTTTCGGCGCGGCCGGTTGCTGTGCCAGGGTCGCGCCGGCGGCGAAAATCGCCAGGCCGGCGAACACGGTTCCACGCAGCAAGGTTGTACGTTTCATTTCAGTAGCTCTCCCTGTACAGCCCTAATTCTTGTGCCGGGTATGCCGGTCGTCTTTTGCGCCGGATCGACATTTCCCCGGTTTTATTGTTGTTGTCCTTGATGCAGATCTAGGCCAAGCCGCGAATTGATACCTAGCGGCGGTAGGGAGTCAATGCTGGATACGGTCGCCAAAGCCCGTGTAACCCTCGACCGGCCCATCATCGTTCAGACAGCCCTGGCGCTGCTGGACGAAGTGGGCATGGAGGGCTTGAGCACGCGCAGACTCGCGGCCGAGCTGGGCGTAAAGGGCCCGTCGCTCTATTGGCACTTCAAGAACAAGAGCGAGCTACTGGAACACATGGCCGGCGCCCTGTTCTGGCTGCGCGGCAACGTGGACGGGCTCGTCAAGGAAGCC
>CAZJBC010000391.1:0-2618 GCA_964543805.1 uncultured Brevundimonas sp. | reverse complement strand
ACCTTTCCGAGGCGTGCAGCAGCGCCTTGGACGGCATGCAGCCGACATTCAGGCAGGTGCCCCCCAGAGTCGGCCCGCCCTCGACGATCGCGGTCTTCAGCCCCAGCTGGCCCGCCCGGATCGCCGCGTTGTAGCCGCCGGGGCCCGCGCCGATGATGACGACGTCGTACTGTGCCATGGAATCTGTCCTTAGATGCGCCAAGCGCAACCTAGTGCGCGCACGGGCGAAATCAACGGCCATGGCTAGGAAGAAAGTCCGGCGATGCCAACCGCAATCGTCACAAGCATGACGACCCAGAACACAAGCAGCATTGCCGTGCCGGCAATTCGCCTGCGGGTCGGATGTCTGACCGCAAAAGCCACGAGATACGCGGTGTAGGCGTCCAGCAGAGAGACAGCCGCCAGCGGGACGCCGAGCAAGGCCATTGGATGTTTCGTCCAGGCGATGGCAGCCGGATCGACGGGGTGAATTCCCGCCAAAAAGCTGTGTGCCTCACCAAGACGCGATTGGGGCACCCACAGGTGAGTCCCGCCGCAGGCCCAGCGCCAGATGTAATTGGTCGATGCCTGGCCATTGCCGCACCCAAGATAGAGCACTGGCAATCCCTGATCTTCCAAAGCCCCTGCGGCGATCCAGCCTTCGACGGGGTCGTCGAACCGGCCGACAACGACAAACGGATCGCGATCTTCGCCTTCCCCACCCATGGGGCGAGCCTAGAGGTCGAATCCCCGTTTGGCGAGTAGCTTGGCCGTTACAGGTCCAGCAGCAACCGGGTCGGATCCTCAATGGCTTCCTTGACCTTGACCAGGAACGTCACCGCGCCCTGGCCGTCGACGACGCGGTGGTCGTAGGACAGGGCCAGATACATGATCGGCCGGATCTCGATCTTGCCGTCCACCACGACCGCGCGGTCCTTTATGGCGTGCATGCCGAGGATGCCCGACTGCGGTGCGTTCAGGATCGGCGTAGACATCATCGAGCCATAGATGCCGCCGTTGGTAATGGTGAAGGTGCCGCCCTGCAGGTCTTCCAGGGCCAGCGCCCCGTCGCGGGCGCGTTTGCCCAGGTCGCCGATGGTCTTTTCGATCTCGGCCATGGACAGCTGATCGGCGTTGCGAACCACCGGCACCACCAGGCCCTTTTCGGTGCCGACGGCGACGCCGATGTCATAGTGGTTCTTGTAGATCAGGTCGGTCCCGTCGATCTCGGCATTGACGTCCGGAACCGCTTTCAGCGCGTTGACGCAGGCCTTCACGAAAAAGCTCATGAAGCCCAGCTTCACGCCGTGCTTCTTTTCAAACGCGTCCTTGAACTCGGCGCGCAGATTCATCACCCCGCTCATGTCCGCCTCGTTGAAGGTGGTCAGCATGGCGGCGCTGTTCTGGGCTTCCTTCAGCCGGCGAGCGATGGTCTGGCGCAGGCGCGTCATGCGCACCCGCTCTTCCAGTTCATGCACGGGCCGGAGCGCGGCAGGCGCTGCGGCGGGCGCGGGCGCTGCGGATCGTGTTTCCAGCGCGGCCAGGGCGTCGCCCTTGGTGATGCGGCCGTCCTTGCCGGTGCCGCTGATGGCGGCCGGATCGAGGCCCCCTTCGGTGACCACGCGATTGGCGGCGGGGCTGAGCGGCAGGTCGGTTGCGGCGGGCGTCGGTTTGGCGGCTTCGGGTTCAGCTTTGGGAGCCGGGTCCGGGGCGGGGGCGGGGGCGGCTTTCGCTTCCGCCTTGGGCGCAGGCGCCGCGGCCTTGCCGGATCCGGCCCCGACGCGGCCCAGCACCGTTCCCGGCGTAATGGTCGCGCCCTCGGCGGCTTCGATGGATTCCAGCACCCCGTCCGACGGGGCGGCCACTTCCAGGCTGACCTTGTCGGTGTCGAGCTCGACCAGGACCTCGTCCTTTTTGACGGGGTCGCCGACTTTCTTGGCCCAGCGCGCCACCGTCGCCTCGGATACGGATTCGCCCAGGGCGGGGGTCATGATGTCGGTCATAGCGGTCGGTTCTCTTGATCTATTTCGCGAAGGCTTCGGTGAGGAACGCCTCAAGTTCGGCATTGTGCCGTTTCATCTGGCCCGCGGCGGTGGAGGCCGAGGCCGGACGGCCCACATAGCGCGCCCGCTTGGCGCGGACTTCAAGCTTTTCGAGGGTCAGGTCGATCCAGGGACTGACAAAGGTCCAGCCGCCCATGTTCTTGGGCTCTTCCTGGCACCACACCAGTTCGGCGTTGGTGAAGCGGTTCAAAACCTCGCTGATCGACTTGATCGGCCAGGGATAGAACTGCTCCAGGCGTACGATGTAGATGTCGTTGCGCTTCTCTACGGCGCGCCGCTCGATCAGGTCGAAATAGACCTTGCCGGAACAGGCGATGACCCGCGTGATCTTCTCGTCCGGGAGGAGCGTGATCCCGCCGACATCGCAGCCGGCTTCTGCGCCGTCGATCATCACGCGGTGGAAGCTGTTGCCGGGGCCAAAGTCCTCGAGGTTCGAGACCGCGCGCTTGTGGCGCAGCAGGCTCTTGGGCGTCATGACCACCAGCGGCTTGCGGAAGTCGCGCCGCATCTGGCGGCGCAGGGCGTGGACATAGTTGGCGGGCGTCGTGCAGTTGATGACCTGCATATTGTCTTCGG
>CAZJBC010000390.1:0-2644 GCA_964543805.1 uncultured Brevundimonas sp. | reverse complement strand
CTGACAGAAATTGACGCACTGGGTGGCGAAGTCCGAGAACTGGCCGTCGGGGGTAAAGAAGGGCTGCACCGGATTTTCGCCGATGATATCGGAATCGCGGTCGATACAGACCACGGCGGCGGTGTTGGCCGGGTCAGACGAGGTCGCGACGATGAAGGGATAGCGGCGGATATAGGCGGGATTATAGGCCTCGCCGCGGTTGATGACGTCCGGCGCGAACAGGTTTTCGCCGGGCTTGAGGCCCATGACTGCAATCGGCGCGCGCTCCTCGCCGGCGAAGATCACCGGATAGCTGCAGGCGGCGGGGCCAAACTCGGTGATCAGCAGAGGGACGAAATGCTGGTTGGCCGCAAAGGCGTAGGGAACCTTTTGAGCGAGGATGCCGAGCTTGCCGTGATCGGTGGGGTTCAGGGGCTCGGGCCGCCGGTAGAGCGGCGCGCCGCCGCTGATCTCCGGAAGGGGCAGGGTCTCGGTTTCCATCGGCGTACTCATCGGCGTTGAAGATTTAAAGATCGGCGCTTCTAGCCGATCGCCCGGACCACCGCAAACGGCCGGTCAAACCCCGGGCAGATGGCCCTCTTCAGGACCGCCGCCGCGCCCGCCAGGCGGCCTTTGTCTGGCCCCATACCTCAACGTCCCAGCCGTCCAGCGGCGCAGGCAGGCGCCCGGGCCCGCGGTTTTCGGCGCCGAGTCGCCGTGCGACGGCCTGGGATGGCAGATTGGTCGGGCCGATGGTGTGGATGATGTCGTCCCAGCCCAGGTGGTCGAAGGCCCAGTCCATGGATGCTGTCGCCGCCTCGGTGGCGTAGCCGCGTCCCTCTGCCGCTTCGATCAGGCCCCAGCCGACCTCGTTGCCCGGCCAGCCCAGGGGCCGCCAGGGGCCAACGCGGCCCATCCAGCGGCCAGTGTCGCGCTCGATCACCGAGAACATGGAGATGCCCTCGATGGACCAGGCGCCGGCGATGGCGGCGAAGGCCCGCCAGGCCACCGGCGGAGTCATGGGCCCACCGATGAAGCCGGTGCGCTCGTGGGCCATCATCTCCACGAAGGGCGCAAAGTCCTCCGCAACGAAGGGGCGCAGGATCAGCCGCTCGGTGGTCAGGGTCGGGCCGTTCATTTCAGATCGGGCGGCCGGGCTTCGAGCGCCAGCAGGGTCACGGCCTCGTCGAGGGTCAGGATGGTCTG
The DNA here is from genome assembly GCA_964543805.1 of uncultured Brevundimonas sp. Classification (GTDB taxonomy): domain Bacteria; phylum Pseudomonadota; class Alphaproteobacteria; order Caulobacterales; family Caulobacteraceae; genus UBA5005. Next base: position 1,459 of record CAZJBC010000390.1, on the reverse strand, counting down.
GTCGTTGGAGCCCAGCCGGCGCAGGGCGACCGTGCCTTCTTCGGCCTCGCGGCGTCCGACCACGGCGATGACCGGGACCTTGGCGAGGGAATGCTCGCGCACCTTGTAGCCGACCTTTTCATTGCGCAGGTCGGCCTCGGCCCGCAGGCCCGCCTTCTTCAGCCGGGCGGCGACCTGGACGGCGTAGTCGTCCGCGTCCTGGGTGATGGTGGCCACGACGACCTGGACCGGCGTCAGCCAGATCGGCAGGGCGCCGGCATAGTGCTCGATCAGCACCCCGGTGAACCGCTCCATGGAGCCCAGGATCGCGCGGTGCAGCATGACCGGCCGGTGCTTCTGGCCGTCCTCGGCGATGTAGGAGGCGTCCAGCCGCTCGGGCAGCACATAGTCGAGCTGCAGGGTGCCGCACTGCCAGGTGCGGCCGATGGCGTCGCGCAGGTGGAACTCCAGCTTGGGACCATAGAAGGCGCCTTCGTTTGGCACCCGCTCGACCGAAACGCCGGCGGTGTTGGCGGCCCGCTCCAGCGTATCCTCGGCGATGGTCCAGGCCTCGTCCGTGCCGAAGCGCAGGTCGGGGCGCAGGGCCAGTTTCACCGAATGCAGCTCGACGCCCAGGTCATCGTAGATCACTCGCAGCATCTCGATGAAGGCGCGCGATTCGTCCTCGATCTGGTCTTCACGGCAAAAGACGTGGGCGTCGTCCTGGCTAAGCTGGCGCACGCGCAAAAGACCATGCAGGCCGCCGGAGCCTTCATAGCGGTGCAGACCTTCGAACTCGGCCAGGCGGATCGGCAGGTCGCGATAGGACTTCTGCCCGTGATTGAAGATCTGGATGTGGCCCGGACAGTTCATCGGTTTGATGGCCAGGGTGTCGCCGTCAGCCGTCTCGCAGACGAACATCGAGGCGTGAAACTTGTCCCAGTGGCCGGACTTTTCCCAAAGGGTCCGGTCGAGGATCTGCGGCGTCTTGACCTCTTCGTAGCCGCCCGCCTCCATCCGTCGGCGCACATAGTCCTGCAGGGTGCGATAGAGGGTCCAGCCCTTGGGGTGCCAGAAAATCATCCCCTTGCCCTCTTCCTGGATGTGGAAGAGGTCCATGGCCGCGCCGATCTTGCGGTGGTCGCGTTTCTCGGCTTCCTCCAGCCGGGTCAGGTGGGCCTCGAGATCGGCCTCGCTGGCCCAGGCGGTGCCGTAGATGCGCTGCAGCTGGGCGTTGCGGTGGTCGCCCCGCCAGTAGGCGCCGGCCAGTTTGGTCAGTTTGAACGCCTTGCCCACCGGTTTGGTCGAGGGAAAGTGCGGGCCCAGGCACAGGTCTTTCCAGGGCCCCTGGTGATAGACGCTGATCGGCGCCGTATCGGGCAGGTCGGCGATGATCTCGGCCTTGTAGATCTCACCCATGGCCTTGAAGCTGGCGATGGCGTCGTCGCGATCGACCTCCTCGCGCGTCAGCTTTTCGTCG
>CAZJBC010000389.1:0-2660 GCA_964543805.1 uncultured Brevundimonas sp. | reverse complement strand
CCTTGGGCTTCGATGGGGCGAGCCTGAACAACTCCGCCGAGCTCAACTGAATTTTTGTCCAATTCCCTTCCGGGCGAGATCAGAAAGACTTCACTCCATGCGAAAGACCATAGGCTGGGCGATGATGTTGCTGGTCGTCACGGCGCCCGCTTTGACGGCGGCGCAAACCGGGCCGGTCGACATCTCTGGCCAGGCGCCAACAAGCCAACCCGTGCCGACGCCCGTCGCAGAATTTATCTGCAAGGCAGGCACGCCCTGCGCGGTGACCTGCGCCACCAACGGGGCCACCCGCGCGTACCCCCTTATTCATGGCGTGACACTCTACACCTACCCGGGCGCCGACCATCTGTGGATGTCGGTCGATGGCGGGGACCATCAAATTCTGCTGGGAGATTCGACGACGTGCGATTTTTCGAGCCTTAGCCGCGTCAACGCGCCTGGCCCGACCCAGCCGGTCTATTGCATCCTGCCGGTGAGCCAGCAGCAAAACTGCCCACCCGGCACCATCCGTTGAGGAATTGGACCTGGCGCGGCCGCATTGACTCGGCGCCTTGCGCCGCCCCGATCCCGGTTGCGGCCTGACTGGCCCGCCCCGCCCATGCCGACCTTGCTCGAATCCCACCTCCCCCCCGCCATCCGCTCGCGCATCATCCCTGGCGTCAACGGCCTTGCCATGCACGTCCTCGAGGCCGGCCACGAGACCCTTGGCCGCCCGGCACTGCTGCTCATCCACGGCTTTCCCGAACTGGCGTTTTCCTGGCGCAAGGTCATGGGTCCGCTGGCCGCAGCCGGTTATCACGTCGTCGCGCCCGACATGCGCGGCTATGGCCGCACGACCGGGCAGGACACCCACTTCGACACCCCGCTCGCGCCCTTCGGCTATCTCAACCTGGTCGCCGACTGCGCGGCCCTGGTCCAGGCCTTGGACCTCACCGAAATCGCCTGCGTCATCGGCCATGATTTCGGATCGCCCGTCGCCGCCCACTGCGGCCTGATCCGTCCCGACCTGTTCAAGCGCGTCATGCTGATGAGCGCCCCCTACGAAGGCCCGCCGCCGTCGCAGGCTCCCGGCGCCCCGGCCGGCCTGGGCGCGGGCCTGGCCGATCTGGCCGCCGCGCTGGAGCGGCTCGATCCGCCGCGCAAACACTACCAGCTCTATTTCTCAGGGCCTGAAGCCAACGCCGACCTGATGGCCGACCCGCCCGGCCTGGCCGCCACCTTGCGCGGCTACTATCACGCCAAGAGCGCCGATGACCCAGGCAACGCACCCCATCCCCTCGCCGACTGGCGGGCGGCAACCCTGGCCCAGTTGCCCGACTACTATGTCATGCCGCTGGCCGCCACGATGGCGCAGGTCGCCGTCGCCCACATGCCGCCCGGGCAGATCGCCGCCTGCGCCTGGCTGACGGGCGACGAACTGACCGTCTACGCCGCCGAGTTTGCCCGCACCGGCTTTCAGGGCGGCCTGAACTGGTACCGCTACGCCACCGCCGGCGGCAACGCGTCGGATGTGCGCGCCTATGCCGGCGCAGCCTTCGACCTGCCCTGCCTGTTCATCGCCGGCGCCGCCGACTGGGGCATCTATCAGTCGCCCGGCGTGTTCGAGCGCATGAGCCAGACCTGCCCGGGCTTCGCCGGCGCCCATATCATACCCGGCGCCGGCCACTGGGTGCAGCAGGAACAGCCGGGCGCGGTGGTGGATGCAGTGCTGGAGTTCCTCAAAACCTGAACCCCCCGTTCCGGGGATCGCCAGGGCTCCCGTGAGCGCGCAAGCTGTCGGTCCGCCGTTTGCCCATTTCGGATGCTGATCATGAAGCCGTCGATCGCGCCCCTGACCGTCCTGGCTGTCTTGACCGCCTCGGTCAGCGCCCAGGCCGCGCCACTGCGGGTTTGGCACGACAAGAGCCATGTCTTCTACGCCGGTGCGGACGGTAAGCCGCATGCCGTGCGCAAGCCCGCCGCGGGTGTCGACCGCGACCCCGCCGCCTCGCCGGACGGGCGGCGCATCGCCTTCATCCATTTCGCCAAGGCTCCCGACCCCGGCGAGGTCGGGCGCGGCGAACTGATGGTGTTCGATGTCGCCAGGGGCCACACAATGCGGGCCGCCCCGCCGCACGCCAGCCAGGCGCCCGGGCGCGATTTTACAAAGCTGCACGCGCCGACCTTCAGTAATGACGGGCGCACGATCTATGTGATGGCCATGGCCTGGGTGACGTCGGACTCGATCCATGCGGTGAACCCGGCGACCCATACGGAGCGGTTCGTCGTGGGCGGCAACAGCCTGTCGGTGATCCGCAACGGTCCCTACGCGGGCGATCTGCTGGTCAGCGAGCACCGCTATTTTCCGGGGGGCGGGTCCTATGATCCGACCTTTGTGGTTCGCCCCAATGGCCACGAGGTCCTGATGGTTCCCGGCACCGACGGCGACGGCGACGATGAAGCGGCGGTGGCGGCCTGGCTCAAAAAAGGCGGCTGGAGGGCGGATTAGCCAGGCCTGTGCAGGCCTGATTTTTGTGTATGGTGGCGCCAACAAAAATCTCGTTATCCCTAGGGGGGAACCACCATGAAATCTCACATCGCCATCGCCGCTCTTGCCGCCGCTGCGCTCGCCGCCGGCGCTGCCCTTGCCCAGCCGCCCGCCGCTCCGGCCGCCGGCGCCG
>CAZJBC010000388.1:0-2663 GCA_964543805.1 uncultured Brevundimonas sp. | reverse complement strand
GGACACCGCCGGCGCCTATCCGGGCGTGGGCGGCGAAGAGCGCGGCAAGGCCGAGGCGATCGCCCGCTCGACCGAACGGTGTCTGACGCTCGGCACGCCGCTGATCGCCACCATTACCGGCGAAGGCGGCTCGGGCGGCGCCATCGCCCTGGCGGCCGGCAACCGGGTGATGATGCTGGAGCATTCAATCTATTCGGTGATCACGCCGGAAGGTGGGGCGTCCATCCTGTTCCGCGACCGCGAGCAGGCGCCGCACATGGCCTCGGCCATGAAGATCGTCGCCGATGATCTGAAACGGCTGGGCGTGGTGGACCGCGTTATCCCCGAGCCGCCAGGCGGCGCCCATTCCAATCCCGAGGCCGCCATTGCCGCTACCGGCGATGCGGTCGAGCAGGAGCTGAAGGCGTTGATGGGCCTGACGCCCGACGAACTGCGCAAGCAGCGGGCCGACCGTTTCGTGGCCATCGGGCGTGTGGCGGGGATTTAGGCGACGCTTGCCTTACGCTGCGTCCGCCTGCCTAAGCCCACAACAAAGCAAAGCCTGAGGAAGCCCCATGCTGAAAACCCGTTTTACCGAAGCCTTTGGCGTCCGGCACCCCATCGTCCAGGGCGGCATGCAATGGGTGGGCCGCGCCGAGCTGACCGCGGCGGTAGCCAACGCCGGCGCTCTTGGCATGATCACCGCCCTGACCCAGCCGACGCCGGAAGCTCTGACGAGAGAGATCGAGCGCTGCCGGACCATGACCGACAAGCCGTTCGGCGTGAACCTGACCATCCTGCCGGCCATTACCCCGCCACCCTATGCGGAATACCGCCAGGCGATCATCGAGGCGGGCATCACGATCGTCGAGACCGCCGGCAACAAGCCGCAGGAACATGTCGATATCTTCAAGGCCGCCGGGGTGCGGGTAATCCATAAGTGCACGAGCGTGCGTCATGCCCTGTCGGCCGAGCGCATGGGCGTCGATGCGATTTCGATCGATGGTTTTGAATGCGCCGGCCATCCCGGCGAGGACGACGTGGCTGGTCTGATCCTGATCCCGGCGGCGGCCGACAAGATCAAGATACCGATGATCGCCTCAGGCGGCTTCGGCGACGGGCGCGGCCTGGTCGCGGCCCTGGCCCTGGGCGCCGAGGGCATCAACATGGGCACCCGCTTCATGGCCACCGTCGAGGCGCCCATCCACCAGAGCGTGAAGGAGCAGATCGTCGCCAACGACGAGCGGGCCACCGACCTGATCTTCCGCACCATGCGCAACACCTCCCGCGTCGCCCGCAACGAGGTCAGCCAGAAGGTTGTCGAGCTGGAACGGTCCGGGGCCAAATTTGAAGATGTGAAGGCGCTGGTCGCGGGCGCGCGCGGGCGGCTGGTCTATGAGCAGGGCGATGTCGACATCGGCGTATGGTCGGCCGGCCAGATTCAGGGTCTGATCCACGATATTCCGACCTGCGCCGAGCTGGTCAGCCGCATCGTCGCCGAGGCCGAAACCATCATCGGCTCGCGTTTATCGAACATGCTCAACTAAAACAGGTGACGAAACCTTGGCGCGCAAAGGAAATGCGCGTTTTGGGAAGGCAATGTTAACCGCGGTCGGCGAACATCGATCCTGTTAAGTCGGGTTTGAGGCGCCAGGCGTTGCCTAAACATATTGCCAACTTCGAGAGAGTGTTCATCGATCAGGCGGAGCTTGATGCGTTGCGACCCTCGCTGGCCCGCATCGCCCGGGTGGCCAAGACCTTGTTCGGCGCGCCGGCCGCTGACGTGGCGATTTTTCAGGGCGAGGCCATGTGGCGGGCGGGTCCCGATGAGTACAAGGTTTTCGGCGCCGATCCGGCCAGCGCCCTGGCCCGCGTCAGTGATGACATCATCTGGGTCGAGGACCTCACCCGGGACGAGCGTTTCAAAGACAACCCCGCGGTCACCGGCGTTCCCCACCTGCGGTTTTACGCCGGCGCTCCCATCGGAACCTCGTCGGGCGAACGCATCGGCGCCCTGGCCATCTATGGGCTGAAGCGGTTTCCGCGCGATGAAAAGCTGGCTCGGCGCCTGCGAGACCTGGCCGATGTGGTGGGACACGAATGTGATCTGGCGGTCGCCAACACCGAGCGCACCCGCCTGCTGGACAAGGTCAAACGCCAGGAAGAGCGACTCGATATCGCCGCGCGTTCGGCCAATCTGCACGTCTTCGAGCTCGATTTCGTCGAACACACCATGATCAAGGCCGGCGCTGACGAGACTTATTTCGAAACGCCTGGCAGCTATGAAGACCTGGTCACCGGCAAGTTCGAATACGTCCATCCCGACGATCGCGCCAAGGCCCGTGAGGCCTTCGCCAAACTGGCCGTCGGCGCAAACCAGGCCGCCACCGAGTGGCGGGTGAACCGCAAGGACGGCGAAGAATTCTGGGTCCAGGCCTCGACCCGCATGTTCCGCGATGAGGCGGGCCGGCCGCTGCGAATGGTGGGCAGCCTGCAGAACATCACCGAGCGCAAGCAGAACGAAGCCTTGATGGCCGAGGCCAAGGCCTTCGCCGAGACCGCCAATGTCGCCAAGAGCGTGTTCCTGGCGACGATGAGCCACGAGATCCGCACACCGCTGAACGGGGTGCTGGGCATGGCCCAGGCCATGGCCGCCGACGAATTGTCGCCCGCTCAGCGCGACC
>CAZJBC010000387.1:0-2665 GCA_964543805.1 uncultured Brevundimonas sp. | reverse complement strand
TGATGGCCCTGGTCGGCCGTCTGGGTAAGGTGCTGGGCCCGCGCGGCCTGATGCCAAACCCGCGCGTCGGCACGGTTACGCCGAACGTCGGCCAGGCCGTCAAGGACGCCAAGGGCGGCGCCATCGAGTTCCGCGTCGAAAAGGCCGGCATCGTCCATGCCGGCATCGGCAAGGCCAGCTTCACCGAAGACGCGCTGAAAGCCAACGTCTCGGCCCTGATCGATGCTCTGAACAAGGCGCGTCCGTCCGGCGCCAAGGGCATCTACATGAAGCGCATCAGTCTTTCGTCGACCATGGGCCCCGGCTTCAAGATCGACACCTCGAACCTGGGCGCCTAGCCCGGGCTATTGAAATAGGGTCGCGTGCGCTGTAAAGCGCGCGGCTTCGCTGCGGAGCTTATTCCCGCGGCGATCCTGTCATTGAACTGCGGGATCTGGGGGTCACCCGGATCTTAATCGAGGAAGAGCCCTTCCTCTGCCGCTGGGAGACGGGGAACGCTGAGGTTCACGTATCCCCGTCACCGGGGCGTGACCGTTCGGCTTCTTCGGACAGGTTTAGTGCGGCAAGCCCGGCAGGTGTTCTCCCTTCCGTGTGCGCCGTATGGGTTTGCGGAATCGTCCGCAGGCCTAACGTCTAAAGGAGACCGCAATGGACCGCGCTCAAAAGCAGGTACAGATCGGCGCGTTGAAAGACGTGTTCGCATCGGCCGGCGCCGTCGTCGTGACCCACAATTTGGGTCTCACCGTTGCGGAAATGACTGACCTGCGACTTCGCCTTCGTAATGAAGGCGCGTCGCTGAAAGTGGTCAAGAACACCCTCGTGGTCAAAGCCCTGGCGGGCGGAGAAGGGGAGGGCGCAACCTCGCTCTTCACCGGTCCGGTCGCCATCGCCTACGGCCCCGACGCGGTGTCGGCCGCGCGCATCGCCACCAAGTACGCCAAGGAAAACGACAACTTCGTGATCGTTGGCGGCCTGATGGGCGATGTGGTGCTCGATCAGAAGGCTGTTGGCTCGCTCGCGAGCCTGCCATCCCTGGACGAGCTGCGCGGCAAGATCGTCGGCCTTCTGCAAGCCCCCGCGACCAAGATCGCCGGCGTTCTGCAGGCCCCGGCCGGCGCCCTCGCCCGTGTTGTCGGCGCTCATGCCGCTCAAGGCGAGGCCGCCTAAGTCTTTCATCTCCGCATCCCTCAACCCATCCAATGAACCTCTAAGGAAATTCAAATGTCCAAGCTCGAAAAACTGGTCGACGAACTGTCGGCCCTGACCGTCCTCGAAGCGGCTGAACTGTCCAAGCTGCTCGAAACCAAATGGGGCGTCTCTGCGGCGGCTCCGGTCGCGGTGGCCGCGGCTGCCGGCGGCGGCGCGGCGGCTCCGGCCGAAGCGGCTGAAGAACAAACTGAATTCACGCTGGTCCTGACCGCCGGTGGCGACAAGAAGATCAACGTGATCAAGGAAGTCCGCGGCGTGCGTCCGGACCTGGGCCTGAAAGAAGCCAAGGACCTGGTCGAAGCGGCTCCCGCCAACGTGCTGGAAAACGTTTCCAAGCAAGTGGCCGAAGAAGCCAAGAAGAAGCTGGAAGAAGCCGGCGCGACCGCCCAGATCAAATAGGTCTGGCGTCACTGCCAAAGTCAAAAGGCCCGGGAGCGATCCCGGGCCTTTTTCTTTTGTGGTCAGCGCCGGCGGCTATTTCTTTTTGTCGGGCTGGGCGCTCTGGCTGGTCCAGGCGGCGAAATTGGCTGCGCCGGCTGCGGGTTTCGGCTTTTCAGCCTTGGGTTTTTTCTTCTCGCGGTTGCTCCGCTGATCCCGGTTTCCCATGGAAAATCTCCTGTCGTGTCGTGGCCGATGTTAGTCTTTGTAGGGCGCCTAGAAGTAGCCGCTCTCGCCTTCGATGCGGACCTGAACGGCGGCGCCGCCATTCAACGCATTGCGCGCCAGGCGGTTCGCCGAAGCCACCACCACGGCCTTTTCCACCGAGCGGTTGGAGTACGCGCCCTCGTGTTCAACGGCCCAGGCGCCGTCGTGACGAATAACCTGGAAGATTAGGCGAGACATTTTGGGCGCGCTCCTGGCGCTAAGCCGCTGGAGGCTCACCATGCGCCGATCGAGCCGCGAAAGCCATGCTTTTCAAAAGAAGGGGTTCGCGCCGGGTTTGACATTCGTGGCGGATTCCTTCGATAGGAGGCGCCTGATCACTCCAGCGACGGAACCCCATGAGCGAAAGCACGCCAAGCGGCCTTGCCCGCAGGCCCGTCCTGACCACAGCCGCGGTGTCGCTCGGCTCGGCGTTCGTCTGGTTCGACGTTTTTCTCTATCTGGTCTTGGCCGGTCCCATCGCCGCCCATTTCCTGGCCGGCGCGAGCCCGTTGGCGACGGCCTGTTTTTCCCTGCTGGTCTTTGCCGCCGGGTTTGTCTTGCGGCCCCTGGGCGCGTTGCTGTTCGGCGCCATGGGCGATCGCGGCGGGCGCGCACGGCCAGTGTTCCTGGCCCTGCTTCTGGTCGGAGCGCCGGGTCTTCTCATTGGCGTCCTGCCTGGTTCAAACGTGCTGGGTCTGGCCGCGCCCGCGCTGCTTGTCGCGCTGAGGCTGGTCCAGGGATTTGCCCTGGGCGGCGAGGTGGGCGCGGCCTCGACCTATGTCGCCGAACGGGCGCCGGAGGGCCGGCGCGG
>CAZJBC010000386.1:0-2674 GCA_964543805.1 uncultured Brevundimonas sp. | reverse complement strand
ACGCCGGCGCGCCCGTCACCCTGACGGGCGAGATCACTTCGGTTGACTGGGTCAATCCCCACGTCACGATCCATCTGACCGTCCCGCGCGAGGGCCTGCCCAGTCAGGACTGGGCGGTCATCACCGGCACGCCCAACACGATGTTGCGCCGCAGCCTGTGCCGCGAGGCGCTGAAGGCCGGAATGCGGGTGACGATCCACGCCTACCAGGATCGCGTGAAGGCCTGCGTCCCCGCCCGAGGCGCGCCGGACGATGCGAAAGAGCCCATCGCCTGCAAGGCCGGCGGCGATCAGCTCACCTTCGCCAGCGGCGAGACGGTCGATCTGGGCTACCGGCCGGGCGACGCGGCCAACACCGGGCCGCCCGCGGACAATCCCGTTCTGCGCGCCATTTGCACCGCCCCGGCCGCGAAATCCTGATTCTATCGGCCCCTGCGCCTTTCCGCGCATTGCCAACCCCCCGCCATTCGCGTTAGTGCGCCCCGCGAAGGAGTCCCGCCCATTAAACCGTTTCTCCATTTCGCCCCGGCCCTCGTGGCCGTTGGGCTCGCCGCCGGTCTTTGCGCCGCGCCGGCGGAGGCGCACCACGCCTTTGTCTCGGACTATGACTGCAAGTCGCCGATCCGCATCACCGGCGTGATCAGCAAGATCGAGTGGGTCAATCCGCACACCTTCGTTCATGTCACCGACGCACGCCCCGGCAAGCCCGACTGGATCTTCGAAGGCGCCCCGCCCGGCGCCCTGGAGCGCATGGGCATCAACCACGACACCATGAAGGAGGGTGATACCGTCACCCTCAACGGCCACCAGGCCAAGAGCCACCTGTGCCCGAAGTCGCTTGAATCCGGCAAGGCGGTCTGTACGGCCATTGGCGGGGCAATCGTCCTGGCCGACGGCAAGATATCGAACCTGGTGGAGGATGTGCGGGTCAAGAACAACTCGGCCTTCGACCGCCCAGGTATGACCACCGACCAGCTGCTCGCCCAACTCGGCGACTTCTGCGGGCCGAAGGTTCCGAACGGAAATTGAGACAGGTCCTCGCGACCAGCGGGGAGTGTTTCGTTGAGGGGCCTGGCGGCGTGGCTCGTACTGTAGGGCAGGGCTGTCACTTCACCCCATGCCGGAAAGGACGACGCGCCATGCACTTGCGCACCCCAACAGCCCTTGCCGCTCTGCTGATCGCCGCCGCCTTGCCTGCCGGCCAGGCCGCCGCCCACCATGCCTTCCAGGCCGAGTTTGATCACGACGCGCCGGTTACGCTGACTGGCCAGATCAGCTCGGTTGACTGGGACAACCCGCACAGCCGGATACTCGTCACCGTTGCCGAGGCGGGCAAGGCGCCCCAGTCCTGGGCGGTGCTGACCGGCACGCCGGGCCGGATGCGCGACCGAGGCCTTTGCCCCGAGACGCTCAAGCCCGGAACAGCCGTCGTCATTCACGCCTTCCAGTCGCGCGAGAAAGACTGCGCCTCGTCCCGCACCGGTCCCAACGGCTCGATCTGGCCGGTGCCGAAGGGAACCTGCAAGGCCGGCGGCGACACCCTGACATTCGAAGCCACCAGGACCGTCGTTGATCTCTACAACGGCAAGCCGACAACCGACGGCGCGCCGGAACCGGCGATCTGCCGCAGCGCGCCCTAGGCCGGGCGCTGACTGTTCTCCCAGTTGGCAGTTGCAGTTGGGCCAGATCAGGTCAAAGATCAAAGAAAACATCCCGGGGGGAAATTCCATGACCATTCACCGCATCGCCAAACCGATTGTGGCCGCCTTCGCCGCCGTGACCCTGGCCTTCGCGCTGGGCAGCGCCGGGCCTTCCGCCCGAGCGGCGGTCGCCGGGCCCACCGTCACAGGGCCGATCGCCGCTCACGGCCCGCTGGGCTCGCCCGCTCACGACTATCCGTGGGGCGCGACGATGCACAATCTGGCGGCTGTCGGCTATGTCGAGGAAGAGTACTTCATCGAGGGCACGGCCAGCCGGTTCAACACCCCCAACGGCCAGCCGGGCACGGTTCGCGACTCCGGCCACCCCTACAAGACCCGCATCCTTGTCCGCCGGCCGATCGACCCGAAGAAATTCAACGGCACGGTGTTGGCCGAATGGACCAACGTCACGCCCGGCTATGATCTGGACGCCATGTGGGGCGCGACCTTCGAGCAGATGATCCGCGGCGGCTATGCCTGGGTCGGCATCTCCGCGCAGCGCGTCGGTCTGCAACAGCCGCCCAACGGCCTGAAACTGTGGAGCCCGGCGCGCTACGCTTCCATCGACGTGACCGACAAGGGAACGATCATGGACGATGCCCTGTCCTACGACATCTATGCCCAGGGCATGCAGGCCATCAAACACCCCACGGGGATCAATCCCCTCGGCCCGCTGCACGCCAAGCGCCTCATCGCCATGGGCGCCTCGCAGTCGGCGGGCCGCCTGGGCACCTTCATCAACTCGCTGCACAGCCAGCTGGGCGGCCCGGTCGACGCCTATATCCTGTCCATCGGCGGCGCGCGCGTTAACGACGACGTCCCCGTGCCGGTGTTCAAGGAGCTTTCGGAAACCGACGCCATCGGCCAGGTGCCCTCGCGCCAGCCGGACAACAACAAATACCGCCAGTGGGAAATCGTCGGCGCCAGCCATTCGGGCCAGCGCACGGGCTATAACTCCGGCGCCCTGAACCGTCG
>CAZJBC010000385.1:0-2721 GCA_964543805.1 uncultured Brevundimonas sp. | reverse complement strand
GAACTAGGCCGCCGGTAAGGCTAGGTCAAAGTCCAATCGCTCCTGGGGGGCGTCAGTTGAGTCCATCGCTTATGATCCGGAAGTCCGCCGCCCTGCTCTGCACCGCCGTGTTGTTGACGGCGAGCGTCAGCGCCTGCGCGCCGGTGACCAAGTTCCAGGGCTACACGGTCCAGGAAGTCAGCCCTGCCCAGGCGGCTGTCGGAACTGACAACAAGCAGACGGTGCGCACAAAATTCGGCTCCCCGACCTCGATGGGCTCGCTGGATCCGAACACCTGGTTCTACATGGACCAGGTCACCGATCGCTTCGGCGCCTTCGCCGCCACGCCGCGCCGGCGTGACATTGTCCAGATCACCTTCGATCCGGCCAACGACCGGGTTGTCGCGGTCAAGACCTACAATGTCGGCGACGGTCACAAGATCACCTATTCCAATCGGGAAACCCCGACGGTTGGGCGCAAGCTCAATATCTGGGATCAGATTCTCGGCACGATCGGCCAGACTCTGTTGCCTCAGTCCGACGCGACGCCCGGCTCCGCGCCTGGCCAGCCGATTCCGAAGTAATCCGGCCTTGCCTTTCGGACCGGTTCTTTCAACCCGCCGGAGCGTGAAGATGAAACCTGCATTGCTTTGCCTCACAGGCTTCCTGCTTGCGGCCGGATCGACCCAGGCTGCCGCGCCTTCGACGACAATCGATCTGTTCAAAGCCTATTGCGCCGGGCTCAAGGGCGATCCCAACGCCATTATTTCGACGGCACACGCTGACGGCTTCAGCGATATGAAGACAGGCGCTCCAGCCATCCCCACAACACCGGACGCCAAAGTTCTTGTTCACGATCTGCCGGGCGGCTCCCGTCAGGGTCTGATCGTCGGCCTTTCGGACGTCGACGCATCCCACGGCCTGCCGGCGTCAAAGGCGCGTAGCTGTGCGGTAAGCGGGCCTACGGGGGGCGACAATAGTCTGCAATCCCTGCGGGACTGGGTCGGCGTTCCGCCGGCCGGCCAGGATCAGGGCCTGACGATCTACGTCTATCGAAAGGGACCTGGGGGCACGCGCAGCATGGCCAGCGCGACCGACGCCGAATATCAGGACGCCTTCAAATCCGGCGAGTTGCAGACCCTCTTGGCCCAGCAAAGGGACGGGTTGGAATCCTTTACGGTGCTGTTCTTCGCGCCATAGCGTCTTCAGTTTTCAACTGGGAAAATGAAAAGGCCCCGGAAGATCGCTCTTCCGGGGCCGCTTCGTTTTTGCCGTTCGGTCGCCCTTAGTGGGCGGCCAGGATCGCCAGCAGCAGGAGAGCCACGATGTTGGTGATCTTGATCATCGGGTTCACCGCCGGGCCGGATGTATCCTTGTAGGGATCGCCGACCGTATCGCCGGTCACGGCGGCCTTGTGAGCCTCCGAGCCCTTGCCGTGGGTCACGCCGTCCGAGTCGGTGAAGCCTTCTTCGATCACCTTCTTGGCGTTGTCCCAGGCGCCGCCGCCCGAGGTCATCGAGATGGCGACGAACAGGCCGTTGACGATGACGCCCATCAGCATGGCGCCGACCGCGGCAAAGGCGTTGGCCTTGCTCGAGATGGCGTTGATGGCGAAGAACAGCACCACCGGGCTCAATACGGGCAGCAGCGACGGGATGATCATTTCCTTGATCGCGGCCTTGGTCAGGATGTCGACGGCGCGACCGTATTCCGGCTTGACCTCGCCGGTCATGATGCCGGGGTTCTCGCGGAACTGACGGCGAACCTCGACCACAACAGCCTGAGCCGCGCGGCCGACGGCGGTCATTGACATGCCGCCGAAAAGATAGGGCAGCAGGCCACCGAAGATCAGACCAACCACGACGTAGGGGCTGGACAGATCAAAAGTCACGTCCGGCACGCCGTCGAAGAACGAACCGGGCGTCGCCTGGCCGCGGAAGAAGTGCAGGTCGGCCGTATAGGCGGCGAACAGCACCAGGGCGCCGAGACCGGCCGAGCCGATCGCATAACCCTTGGTCACGGCCTTGGTGGTGTTGCCCACGGCGTCGAGCGCGTCGGTGGTGACGCGCACTTCCTTGGGCAGGCCCGCCATTTCAGCGATGCCGCCGGCGTTGTCGGTGACCGGACCAAAGGCGTCCAGGGCGACGATGAAGCCGGCCAGGCTGAGCATGGCGGTGGTGGCGATGGCGATGCCGAACAGGCCCGCCAGGCTGTAGGTCACCAGGATGCCGACAATGATCACGATGGCCGGAAGCGCGGTGGACTCCAGCGACATGGCCAGGCCCTGGATGACGTTGGTGCCATGGCCAGAGACCGAAGCCTGGGCAATGGAGCGAACGGGGCGAAAGCCGGTTCCGGTGTAGTACTCGGTGATCATGACGATCAGGGCGGTGACGGCCAGGCCGACCATGCCGCACCAGAACAGGCTCATCCTGGCGATCGACAGCGCGCCAACAGAGACAGTCTCGGGAACCATGTAGCTGACAACGCCGTAGATGGCGGCGACCGACAGGACGCCGGTGACGATCAGGCCCTTGTAGAGCGCGCCCATGATGTTGTTGGACTTGCCCAGGCGCACGAAGAAGGTGCCGATAATTGAGGTGATGATGCACACGCCGCAGATGGCCAGAGGCAGCAGCATCATCTGACCCACGTAGGTGGCCTTCTCGAAGAAGATCGCCGCCAGAACCATGGTGGCGACGGTGGTCACCGCATAGGTCTCGAACAGGTCGGCGGCCATGC
>CAZJBC010000384.1:0-2725 GCA_964543805.1 uncultured Brevundimonas sp. | reverse complement strand
CTCGTGAGCCTGGTCGCCTCGTTGTCCTCGACGCCCAGCCGGCTGACGGCGCGGTCGCGATTGCTGCAAGGCGAGAAAGTCTTTGGCAGTTGCGAAACGGCCCGCTTTCAAAACGGCCTGGGCAAGGCCGCGATGGGTCAGGGGCGCGCCGGCCGAAGCCGCGGCCGCGAAAGCCGCGGTTACGCCGGGCACGACGCCGGCCGGAACGCCCGCCGCACGCAGGGCCGCCAGTTCCTCGCCGCCGCGGCCGAAGACAAAGGGATCGCCGCCCTTCAGCCGCACGACGCGCTTGCCGTCCAGCGCCAGGGCGACCAGCAGGGCGTTGATGTCGTCCTGCGGCAGGGTATGGCGCGACTTGCGCTTGCCGACGTCGATCAGGGTCGCCGAGGGCCCGGCAAGGTCCAGAATGGGTTGCGGCGTCAGGCGGTCGTGGACCACCACGTCGGCGGCCTGCAGCAGACGCAGGGCTTTCACTGTTAGAAGTTCTGGATCGCCGGGACCCGCGCCCACCAGCCACACTTCGCCCACGCGCCCTTTGGTCGCCCCGGATAGGGCGGTCAGACGAGACTTTTGGCGGCGCATGGCCGAACTCACGCTTTCAGGTCCTCTAAAGACGGTCTATAGATCGGAACGCTTGCAAAATGGGCGTTCACAGCCCAGATCGCAAACAAGAACTACTGCCGGACCGTTTAGGAAAACTTGCATGGATCGCCGCCGGCTGCCGCCGCTGAACGCGCTTCGCGCCTTCGAAGCGGCCGCGCGCCACCTGAATTTCTCCAGGGCCGCCGACGAGCTGTCGGTGACGCCCGGCGCTGTGAGCCAGCAAATCCAGAACCTGGAAGACTATATCGGCGCGGCCCTGTTCAAGCGTACGCCCAAGGGCCTGCTGCTCACCGACGCCGCCCAGATCGCCCTGCCCGCTCTGCGCGAAGCCTTTGACCGGCTTGGAGAAGCGGCCTCCATGCTGACCGCCGCGGTGGACGGCCGCAGGCTGACCGTCTCGGTCGCGCCCTCCTTCGCCGCCAAATGGCTGGTGCCGCGTCTGGGACGGTTCGAGACGGCCCATCCGCAGGTCGACGTGTGGGTTTCGGCCGGCATGGAGCTGGTCGACTTCGCCAATGGCGAGGTCGATGTGGCCATCCGCTACGGCGGCGGGCGCTATCCGGGCCTGGAAGTGCACCGCCTGATGCGCGAATCGGTGATCGCGGTCGCCAGCCCGGAGATGATCGCCGGCAATCCCCTGAAGACGCTGGACGACCTGAAGCACCACGTCCTGCTTCACGACGGCTCGCCCGACGCCGACGAAAGCTGCCCTGACTGGTCCATGTGGCTGGCGGCGCGGGGGGTGAAGGACGTCGACGGCCAGCGCGGCCCGCGCTTCAACCAGTCGAGCCTGGTCATCGAGGCCGCCGTTCAGGGCCGCGGCGTGGCTCTGGCCAAACGCACCCTTGCCCAGGCCGATCTGGACGCCGGGCGGCTGGAAACGCCCTTCGAGATCTCAACCGATGTCGATTTCGCCTATCACCTGGTCTATCCCAAGGCCAAGGGCCGGCTGCCCCAGGTCAAGGCCTTCGTGACCTGGCTGACCGACGAAGCCAAGATGCATGAAGATTTTCTCGCAAGCCTCGATATTGGAGCCGGAATTTAGCCCGTGACTGACTTTGTTAAACGGCCCGATGACTGCCAGACCATGACCGATGTCCGCGCCGGCGTTGACGCCCTCGACCGCCAGCTTGTCGCCCTTCTCGTCACCCGGCAGGGCTTTATGGACGCCGCAGCCCGCATCAAGTCCGACCGCGGGCGCGTGCGCGACGATGCGCGGGTGGAAGAGGTCGTAAGTCGGGTTAAGGCGGCCGCCGCAGAGGCCGGTCTCAGCGTCGATATCGCCGAGCCCGTCTGGCGCACTCTGATCGACCGCTGCATCGCCTATGAGTTCAAGCGCTGGGATCAGCTACGATCAGGCCGCAAGGACCTCAGCGCCAGCTCGTGAAGATAGGCGGCGACGTCCGCCAGGGCGGCGTCGATCTGCGCATGGACCGTGGGCAGGGCCCCCGGCCCCGCCTCCTCGGCATGTTCGCACGCCGCCGCCAGGGCATTGGCCCCGATTCCCCGCGCCGCGCCCTTGACCGTATGGACTGCATCGCGCCAGGCATCGCCATGCGGATCGAGCATTGGCCCCCAGATTTCGGTCTGTTGGCGGAACAGGCCCAGCACCTCTTCAACCAGGGCCAGATCGCCGCCGGCGTAGGTTTCCAGGTACCCGAAATCCACGGCGCCGGTGAGGCTACGCATCGCCATAAAAGAAGCCTCCCGACTCGCTTGCCATAGGGAAAGAATAGACTATGTTCCGCCGCCTTGCCGCCGGGGCGTTTTGGCTACGGTGTTCAAGGGCGCATAGCTCAGTTGGTAGAGCAGCTGACTCTTAATCAGCGGGTCGTAGGTTCGAATCCTACTGCGCCTACCATAACCTTATCAATGGGTTATGAGATTGAATTGCTCATAGAAATGATCTGTAAAATTGGGCGGGGCTTCAATGGGGCTTCACAGTCGCGCCGTCACCTCACCATTTGTCGGCGCCGTTGACCCCATCGCTCCAGACCTGACGGACCTCGATTTCGCGAATCTATCAAACGCCAGCGAATCATAACCGGCCGGGCGTTCACTAGGCTCGGAGCGGGGGGGGGGGGGGGGGGGGGGGGGGGGGGGGGGGGGGGGGGGGGGGGGG
>CAZJBC010000383.1:0-2725 GCA_964543805.1 uncultured Brevundimonas sp. | reverse complement strand
TTCTCAATTGGGGCGCGGTTGGCTGGGGGTACAAAAACCCCGACCGCCCTCTTCTCCCTTCCCCTTTGGGGGGGTAAGGGCCGGGGATGGGGGTGTCGCGCCGGAGCTTGAAAGCGAGTTCCTTGCGGCGTTCGCAGTCAGCACCCGCGAAATATAAACGCCTACGCGTTCTGCCATTTCTCGGGTCTTTTCACGCGCATCATGCTCTGAAATTCGGACGACTCGATAGCCCTGCGACTTCAGCCATTCGTCCCGGCGAACATCACGCTCGCCGCGCCCTTCGAGGGTGTGAAAATAGCCGTCCACTTCGATCACAACGCGCGAAGGATGATGAGCGAAATCAGCCACGTAAGGTCCTATGGGCGCCTGACGGCGGATGTTGAGCTTGAGCTTGCGAAGCTCTGCCCACAGGAGACGTTCGGCCAACGGCGCTTCCTTTCGCAAGCGCTGTGCGCGAGCAATTGAATTGTCCGAAGGGCGTTCATAGGTCCGCTCGTGGGTGACAATCGTCGAGACCAGCGCGACACCCCCATCCCCGGCCCTTCCCCCCTCAAGGGGGAAGGGAGATTGAGCCTTGCTCATCCTGCCAACCCCCGCAGCTTTTCGGCCGCCCAGGCCCGGGCGATATCTCGAGCGCCTTCGTGTTCAATCCGGTCGATGACCTCGCCGACGAATGCTTCGGTCAGCATGGCGCGGGCTTCGGCCAGCGGGATGCCGCGCTGCATGGCGTAGAAGATGGCCTGTTCGTCCAGCTGGCCGACGGTGTTCCCATGCGCGCAGGCGACATCGTCGGCGTAGATCAGCAGCTCAGGCTTGGCGTCCACCTCGGCGCGGTCGTCGAGGATCAGAGCGTGGTGACCCATCTTGGCGTCAGTCTTGTCGGCGCCGCGCTCGACGACGATGCGCCCCTGAAAGACGCCCCTGCCCTGCCCGGCGACGGCGCCCTTGGTCAGCTGGCTGGTGGTTCCGCCCTCGCCGGTATGGGTGACAACGGTGGTCAGGTCGGCGTGGCGTTTTTCACCGACCAGATAGGCGCCATCGAGGCGGACCGAGGCGCCCTGGCCGGGGTGGGTGATGTGGGTTTCGAAGCGCTGGCGCTTGGCCCCGGTGGTCAGGACAGTCTGGGTGAAGGACGCGCCGGGCGCGAGGATGACGTGGGCGGCGCTGACGGTGACGCCCTCCGGGCCGTCGTCCGCAAGAACCAGGCGTTCAAGGTGAGCGCCGGCTTCGAGAACCAGCGTCCTCTCGACCGCGTGCAGATAGGGGCCCTCGGCCGGCTCGTAACTTTCCAGCACAAGCGTTCGGCTTCCGGCGGCAAATACGCTGTCCGTCTTTCCTGCTCGCGATCCCTGGCCAGCGACGAAACGAAAATGCTCCCCCGAGCCTGCGATAGACTGCCAGGGCGACTTGCCCGACGGCGCAGACTCGACGACGGCCGGCACGTGGCGGATCAGGCCGCGCAGATCGGTCCACCGCCAGTCCTCGTCGCGGCGGGACGGCAGCAGGGTCAGGTCACCGGTCTCTATGGCGCGGGAAAGGCTCATGCGGCGTACTTGTCGTACCCCTCGGCTTCCAGCTGGTGGGCCAGTTCGGGGCCACCGGAGGCCGCGATGCGTCCGTCCGCCAGCACATGCACGCGGTCGGGTTTGATATAGTCGAGCAGGCGCTGATAGTGGGTGATGACCAGCATGGCGCGCGGCGGCGAGCGCATGGCGTTGACGCCCTCGGCCACGACTTTCAGGGCGTCGATGTCCAGGCCCGAGTCCGTCTCGTCCAGGATCAGGAAGCGCGGCTCCAGCATCGCCATCTGGAAGATTTCCATCCGCTTCTTCTCGCCGCCGGAAAATCCGGCGTTGAGCGAGCGTTTCAGCATATCGAAATCGATCTTCAGCGAGGCGGCGACCTCGCGGGCGCGTTTCAGAAACGCCGGCGCCGAAATCTCGTCCTCGCCGCGCGCCTTGCGCTGGGCGTTCAGGGCGGTGCGGATAAAGGTCAGGCCAGGCACGCCGGGAATCTCGATCGGATACTGGAACGACAGGAAGACGCCGCGCGCCGCCCGCTCGTTGGGCTCCAGGGCCAGCAGATCTTCGCCATCCAGCGTGACTGTTCCGGCCGTGACTTCATAGCCCTCGCGTCCCGTCAGCACATAGGACAGCGTCGACTTGCCCGCCCCGTTCGGCCCCATGATGGCGTGCACTTGCCCGGCCGGGACATCGAGGGTCAGGCCCTTGAGGATCTCGGTTCCGCCGACGGTGGCGTGGAGGTTTTTGATGCTCAGCAAGATGCAGTACTTTCAGTTGTTGCGCCTTCATATGTGGCGATGACTTCGATCAATCCGTCGATCGCGGCATTGAAGGCGTCCAGCTCTTCAGCCGGGATCCAGTATTCCTCGTGCTCGCGCCCGCCTACGACTCGGCGATCGTATGAAGCGAGAAAGATTTCAGAGACCCTGAATCGCGTGACGTGTCCGCGGCGGTCTTTATTGTGCCTGGCGTTCCAATCCCGGGCGATCTGGTGAGCGTAGGCTTCGTTGGTCACCGGATAAAAAATTGGCTGTTCAGGCAAGCGCGGTGGAAAGGCTTTCCAGCCTGTCGCTTCGATCAAAGCCAGTTCCTTCGAGCCGACAGGACGGTAGAGGGTGATATGGCTCATCCCACCGAGCCTTCCAGGGAGATCGCCACCAGCTTCTGGGCCTCGACGGCGAATTCCATCGGCAGTTCCTGCA
>CAZJBC010000382.1:0-2735 GCA_964543805.1 uncultured Brevundimonas sp. | reverse complement strand
GAAAAACGTGCTGCTGCCGTTCGACGCCCATCCCGGTCCGGCGCGCGCCGCCAGTCTCGGCTACAGCCTGGCGCGGGTTCTGGGTCACCCAGAGGCGCGTTTCCACATGCTGCACGTGGGCGGGGCCATGCCGCCGCTGCCGGCGGTCGGCGCCCCGAACGTCGATCAGATCTCGCTGGACGGCCCGGTCGTCGAGGGCTTGCTAGAGACCGCCAAGGCCACGGAGGCCGATCTGATCGTCATGCCCACCCAGGGCCGGCATGGATTCCTGGACGCCATGCGCGGATCCACCACCGAACAGGTGGTCCGCAAGGCCGCGCGTCTGGTGCTGGCGGTTCCGCAGACCTAGTCGAACTCGTGAATGCCGAAAAAGGCGGAGATGTCGAAGTAGTAGGTCGCCGTGCTGCCGTCCTGCATCTTCACGGCCATACGGTCGTAGGACCGGCCGCCATCCGTCACCAGCGACTGGGTCTGAAGGGACATGCCCGCGACACCCATCATGAAATATTCCTCGTCGAGCGAAATCACCGGCCAGGCGGTGGCGAATGATTTGCCGTCGTGACCGGTTGTGATCGAATTCAGCAGCCCGAATTCGGTGAAGTGGAAATGGTTGGCGCACTCATCATCGTGCAGGGCCGCGCAGGCCTGACGCAGACGCAGATGAGCCATCAGGTCGGTGTAGTCGATCGCCAGGATTCGCTCGGCGGTGTCACGAACCTGAGTGTCCTTGCCGCTGCTGACAGCGCTGTTCAGGTCGCGCGTGAGCATTTCGATGGAGGCGCGATGCTTGCGCGCCGCGCTGTCAAGCCAGGCATGGCGCAGGGCTGAAAAGTCGACGGTCATATCGTCGGCTTCGGCGCGGGCCACCAAGTGACTGTAGGCGTCGTTCCCGGTTGGCGTGGCGATGCGGATCTTGCTGGCCGCCATGGCGACCGGCGCCGCCGTCGCCAGAAGAATAACGGCCCCCAGACCGCAGATCAGTTTGCGCAGCATGACGGTTCTCCCCCCTCGTTCAATCGCGGAGGATGAGCTTGGCATTCAACCGCCGTTATTGTCGAGGCCCTGTAACCTTGACATCGGGCCCCGCCCGTGCGCCCTTCCGCGCCTTCAAAACGCAACGGAATCTATGACTATGCACGTCTATCGCACCCACACTTGCGGCGCCCTTCGAGCCGGGGACGCGGGCGGTAATGTGCGTTTGTCGGGCTGGATCCACCGCAAGCGCGATCACGGCGGTCTGCTGTTCATCGACCTGCGCGACCATTACGGCCTGACCCAGCTTGTTCTGTCGCCCACGACGCCGGGCTTTGACCTGGCTGAACGGACGCGGACCGAAAGCGTCATCCGCATCGAGGGCGAGGTCGTGGCCCGCGCCGCTGACGCTATCAACCCGAACCTGGCTACCGGGCAGATCGAGGTGCGGGTCGCCAAGCTGGAAGTACTGTCCGAAGCGGCCGAACTGCCGCTGCCGGTGTTCGGCGAGCCGGAATACCCGGAAGAGCTTCGCCTGAAGCACCGCTACCTTGATCTGCGCCGCGAGACCCTGCACCGGAACATCGTGTTGCGATCCAAGGTGATCGATTCCATCCGCCGCCGCATGGTCGGGCAGGGGTTCACCGAGTTTCAGACCCCGATCCTGACCGCCTCTTCGCCCGAAGGCGCGCGTGACTTCCTGGTGCCATCACGCCTGCATGCGGGCAAGTTCTATGCGCTGCCCCAGGCCCCGCAGCAGTTCAAGCAGCTGCTGATGGTGGCCGGCTTTGACCGCTATTTCCAGATCGCCCCCTGTTTCCGCGACGAAGACCTGCGCGCAGACCGGTCGCTGGAATTCTACCAGCTCGACGTCGAGATGAGCTTTGTCACGCAAGAGGATGTTTTTGCTGCGATTGAGCCGGTTTTGCATGGCGTATTCGAAGAGTTCGCCGACGGCAAGGCGGTGACGTCCTATCCGTTCCCGCGCATCGCCTATCGCGACTCCATCCAGTGGTACGGCACCGACAAGCCGGACCTGCGCAACCCGCTGAAGATGCAGGACGTGTCCGAGCCCTTCCGCGGCGGCGGTTTCGGCATTTTCGCACGCATCCTCGACGCCGACGCCAAGAACGCCGTGTGGGCGGTGCCAGCGCCCAAGGGCGGGTCACGAGCCTTCTGCGACCGGATGAACAGCTGGGCCCAGGGCGAAGGCCAGCCGGGCCTGGGCTATATCTTCTGGAGCGAGGAGGGCGGCGACTGGGCCGGCCCCCTGGCCAAGAACCTGGGTCCGGAGCGCACAGCCTCGGCCATGGGACAATTGGGCCTTGGCGCCGGCGATGCGGCCTTCTTCGTCGCCGGCGATCCCGGCGTGTTCTCGAAGTTCGCAGGACTTGCCCGCACCAAGGTGGCGACCGACCTTGGCCTGGTGGCCGAGGGCCGGTTCGATTTCTGCTGGATCGTCGACTTTCCCATGTACGAGTGGAACGCCGACGAAAAGCGGGTGGATTTCAGCCACAACCCGTTCTCCATGCCGCAGGGCGAGCTCGAAGCGCTGCAGACCAAGGACCCGCTCGAGGTCCTGGCCTACCAGTACGACATCGTCTGCAACGGCTATGAGCTGTGCTCGGGCGCGATCCGGAACCACCGGCCGGAGATCATGCTCAAGGCCTTCGAGATCGCCGGCTATCCGGCCGAGGAGGTCGAGCGCCAGTTCGGCGGCATGCTGAACGCCTTCCGCTACGGCGCGCCGCCCCACGCCGGCA
>CAZJBC010000381.1:0-2740 GCA_964543805.1 uncultured Brevundimonas sp. | reverse complement strand
TCAGAAAAGCATACTTTACTGGGTCGCCCCGCTGTTGCTGCTTGGCGCCTGGGGGCGGCGCAAGATCGGCGAGCGCATCGGCGGTAAGGCGCCAGCGAACCCGTCGCCCGCATTCAAGGCCTTTGCCGATTTCTCAGATCTGATCGCCCGCAACTTTCTGCCGCGCCTGGGCCGCCTGCCGATCTATGGGGACGAGGCGCTGAAGCGCCTGACCATGCCGGTCATGGCCATCCTGGCGGGACGCGATGTACTGCTGGACTCGCCAGGAGCCCGCAAGCGGCTGTCGCAGATGCTGCCGGCCGCTCAGGTCCGCTATTTGCCTGAGTCCCCCCACGTCATCCTGAGCCAGAGTCAGGCGGTGCTGGAATTTCTGGACGTGGCCCGAACCGGCAAGGCAGCCGTCCACAATGGGACTTGACATAAAGACATAAAGATATCTTTATATGCCCTATGTCTTTGCCGTCGGAACAGGTTGTTGAGGCGTTGCGCGCGGCGGGTGAGCCGACGCGCCTGCGAATCCTCGCCCTGCTGGCCCGTGAAGAGCTGGCCGTCATGGAGCTGTGCCAGATACTAGATCAGAGCCAGCCGCGCGTCTCGCGCCATCTCAAGCTGCTGGCGGAGGCCGGACTGATCGAGCGGTTTCCCGACGGCGCCTGGGTGTTCTATCGCCTGGCGGGGGCAGGGGCGGTGCGTGGACTGGTCGACCAGGCGCTCGGCCTGATCGCGCCTGACGACCGGCTGGCGCGGGCCGACGATGTGCGGCTGGAGGCGGTGCGCGCTGCGCGCTCCGACGCGGCCGCGTCTTATTTCTCGCAGAACGCCGGGCGCTGGGACAAGATTCGCTCACTCTACGTGGCCGAAGAGTCCGTCGAGGCGGCGATTCTGCGCGCTGCCGGGCCGGGGCCGTTCGGCCGCGTCGTTGACCTGGGCTCGGGGACGGGGCGCATGCTGACCCTGCTCGCCCCGCGCGCCCAGACCGCGGTGGGCCTGGATCTATCTCAGCAGATGCTCAACATCGCCAGAGCCAATGTCGCCAGGGCAGGACTGGCCCAATGCGAGTTGCGCCATGGCGATATCTTCGCCACCGAACTGCCCGACGCCTCTGCTGATCTGGTCGTCGTCCACCAGGTGCTGCACTATCTGGGCGATCCGCCCGCGGCGGTGCGCGAGGCCGCACGTCTGGTGGCCCAGGGCGGGCGGCTGCTGATCGTCGATTTCGCCCCCCATAAACTCGAATTCCTGCGCGAACAGCACCAGCACCGCCGACTGGGCTTTACCGACTCGGAAATGGAACAGTGGTTGCTCTACGCCGGCCTGACCAAGGTGCGCATCGCCAGCCTGCCGCCCTCGTCGGAGCCGGGCCTGACGGTCAAGATCTGGTCCGCGGAGCGGGCGCGCGAACTTGTAAGGAGCGCGGCATGACCCCCGCCGTCAAACTTGCCGACAGGAACCTGGGTCCCATCGCCCGCGCCGGCGAGCGCGGAGCCGGCCGCGTGCGTCTGTCCTTCGAATTCTTCCCGCCCAAGACCGAGGCCATGGAGGAAAACCTGTGGGCCGCCATCCGCCGGCTGGAGCCGCTGGCGCCCGATTTCGTCTCGGTGACCTATGGGGCGGGAGGCTCGACACGCGAGCGCACCCACCGCACGGTCAAGCGCATCCTGACCGAAACGGGCCTCAAGCCCGCCGCGCATCTGACCTGCGTCGGCGCCAGCCGCGATGAGGTAGACGAGGTCATCCGCGAATACTGGGCGGCGGGGATCCGCCACATCGTCGCCCTGCGCGGCGATCCCCCCGAGGGGATCGGCGGGTCTTATGTTCCCCGCGCCGACGGCTACGCCAACGCCACGGAGCTGACCGCCGCCATCCGCCGCATCGCGCCGTTCGAGGTCATCGTCGGCTGCTACCCAGAAAAACATCCGGAGAGCCCGTCATTCGAGCACGATATCAATGTATTGAAGGCAAAAATTGATGCTGGTGCGAGCCTCGCCGTCAGCCAGTTCTTCTTCGATATCGACGCCTTTCTTCGCTTCCGCGACCGGGTGGATGCAGCCGGGATCACCATCCCGATCGTGCCGGGCATCATGCCGGTGACCAACTTCAACGGCCTGAAGAAGATGTCCGGCGCCTGCCACACGGCCGTGCCCGACTGGCTGGCCACCCTGTTCGAGGGCCTCGATGAAGACCCTGACACCCGTCGGCTGATCGCCTGTTCAGTGGCCGCCGAAATGTGCGCCAAACTTGAAGAGGAAGGCTTTTCGGCCTTTCATTTCTACACCCTCAATCGCGCCGACCTGGTCTATGCCATCTGCCGCGTGCTCGGCGTTCGCGAAAAGGAACAGACGACATGAAAACCCCGTCGCTTATCGCCGCCGGCCTGTTGACCATCGTGGGCGTCGCCGGCCCCGCAGCCTCGCAGCAGAACGCCACCTGGACCGAAGTGATCGAGCCGTTCCACCTGATGGACAACATCTGGTACGTCGGCACGGCCGGACTGTCGTCCTATCTGGTCAAGACGCCGGCCGGCGACATTCTGCTGGACGTGGGCGTGCCGGGCAATGCGGCCGTGGTCGAGCGCAATCTGGAAAAGATCGGCGTCAAGCTGTCGGACATCAAGATCATCCTCAACAGCCACGCTCACTATGATCACGCGGGCGGTTTTGCCAAGCTGAAGACCGATACCGGCGCCAAGCTCATCGCCAGCGAGGGCGACAAATACGCCCTGGAAAAGGGCGTCTATCCC
>CAZJBC010000380.1:0-2740 GCA_964543805.1 uncultured Brevundimonas sp. | reverse complement strand
TGTTCCACATCGCCCTGGCCGGCTATGTGCCCAAGCCGGCGCTGACCACCTATGCCGCCATGATGCAGCACCACGGCCTGTCGGGCCCCTCGACCTGTTTCTTCGAGGACAGCGAACGCAACCTTGCCCCGGCCTATGACCTGGGCATGACCACGGTGTTGGTCGGGCCAAAAGCGCTTGAAAGCACCGCCGCCTTCGTTCACCACCGCACCACCGATCTGGCTGGGTTTCTGAACACTGCCCAGGTCAAGACAGCCTGAGAGACACCATGACCGACATTTCCGCCTCCGACCTGGAAACCGAGATCGAAGCTGGCTGGGAAGCCCGCGATGCGCTGAACGTCGAGACCAAGGGGCCGATCCGCACCGCGGTGAACGAGAGCCTGATGCTGCTCGATTCCGGCAGCCTGCGCGTCGCCGAGAAGTTCCAGGGCGAATGGGTCACCCGCCAGTGGCTGAAGAAGGCGATTCTGCTCTCCTTCCGCCTGAACCCCAACGCGGTGTCCAGCGCGCCTGCGCCCGGGCCTTACTGGGACAAGGTTCCCACCAAGTTCGAAGGCTGGGGCGAACACCAGTTCCAGGCCGCCGGTTTCCGCGCCGTGCCGGGCTGCGTCGTGCGCCGGGGCGCCTTCATTGCAAAGAACGTGGTGCTGATGCCGTCCTTTGTGAACATTGGCGCCTATGTCGATGAAGGGACCATGGTCGACACCTGGGCCACGGTCGGCTCGTGCGCCCAGATCGGCAAGGGCGTGCACCTGTCCGGCGGCGCGGGGATCGGGGGCGTGCTCGAGCCCCTGCAAGCCAATCCGACCATCATCGAGGACGGCTGTTTCATCGGCGCCCGCTCGGAAGTCGCCGAGGGCGTGGTCATCGGCGAGGGCGCCGTTCTGTCCATGGGCGTGTTCATCTCGGCCTCAACCAAGATCATCGACCGCGAAACCGGCGAGGTTCACCGCGGCAAGGTGCCGCCCTATTCGGTGGTCGTCCCCGGCTCGATCCCCAATCCCAAGGGCGTGGGCCCGTCCCTCGCCTGCGTCGTCATCGTCAAGACGGTGGATGCGCAGACGCGGTCCAAGACCAGCGTGAATGAGTTGCTGCGCGACTAGTAAGGCGTGCCGTCCTTGTGGTGATAGGCGCGCGTTCCTGACGGGACCATCAGGTCGATGTCGGGATAGGTGCTCGCGTCGGCTTCCGGATTGCGCGTGCCGATTTCCAGCAGCACGGCCGGCTTGTCCGAGGTGTTGACGAAATGGTGGCCGTCAGGGTCGCCGGCCTTGAAGCCCGCGCAGTCGCCGGTGCGGAAAATCTCTTCGCCGGCGTTGGTGATCAGGGTGACCTCGCCATCCAGCACATAGACGAACTCGTCCTCCAGGCTGTGCCAGTGGCGCTGGCCCGACCAGGCGCCGGGCTGCAGGGTCAGGCGGTGGACGCCGAACTGGGTCAGGCCCGCGGCGTCGGCCAGCAGCTTGCGAACCTTGTTCATGCCGTTGACATGGTAGCCGCCGGGATAGCGGCTGCCGACGCGCTCGGGAGCGGTGTCAATGTCGATCTTCTTCATTCGCTGTCTGCCCCCTCTTCTGCCACAGGCTCGGCAACCGGCGCGGAAAGCGCCCGGATTTCTACGATCTCGGCGCCAGGAAAGGCGTCCATCACTTCGCGCACGAAGGGGTCGGCCTCGACCTGGACGCGGACTTCGCGGCGCTCGCGCATCTCGCGCTCATAGGCGCTTTCGGCTCCGCCGCCGCCTTCGGCGACCACCAGCCAGGGCTGGGACGTCCAGTCTTTCAGCCGGCTGACCAGCCGCCCGGCCAGGTTCGAGGGCGCGCCCGGCGCCGGCTCGAAGGTGATCGCCCCGGGGCGGAAACTGATCGGGCGGACGTACTTCTTCACGTCCAGCAGAAGCGAAATATCACGGTTGGTCTCGATCAACCGCAGCACGTCCTCGAACGACTGCGGCTCGGCCGTCTGGATCTGGATCGAGGGCCGCGGCGCGGCCATGCGCGCGGCAGAGCCACCGCCTCCGCCGCCTGAGCCGCCCTGGGGCGCGCCCGAGCCGCCGCCGGGGCCGACGCCCTCGCCGCTCTGCAGCGCCTTGAGCGCCTCTTCCGGTCCCGGCAGGTCGGCCGCATAGGCCAGGCGGATCAGGGCCATTTCCAGCGCTGCCAGCGGATCGGGCGCCTGGCGCACTTCGTCATGGGCCTTGAGCAGCATCTGCCAGACCCGCGACAGGCTTCCGGCCGAGACCGCGACGCCGACGGCGGTCAGCCGCGCGGCCTGATCCTTTGGCATGGCCAGGACATCGGGACCCAGCGTCTTGGCGATGGCCGCGGCATGGGCGTGGTCGAGCAGATCGAGCGCGATCTGGGCCGGGTCTGCGCCATAACCATAAAGGGTTTTCGCCGTCTCCAGCGCCTCGCCGATCTCGCCCTTCATGACCTGTTCGAACAGGCTGATGGTGATCGCCCGGTCGGCCAGGCCCAGCATGTCGCGCACGATGGCGGCGGTGACCATGGCGCCGTCCTCGGCCTGGACGATGGCCTGGTCGAGCAGGGACTGGGCGTCACGCACCGAGCCTTCGGCGGCGCGGGCGATCATCATCACCGCCTCGTCGTCCAGCCGCGCGCCTTCGTTGGCGGCGATGGAACGCAGATTTCCGGCGATGACATCGGGCTCGACCCGGCGCAGGTCAAAGCGCTGGCAGCGGGACAGGATGGTCACCGGAACCTTGCGGATTTCGGTGG
>CAZJBC010000379.1:0-2748 GCA_964543805.1 uncultured Brevundimonas sp. | reverse complement strand
CAGACCGGCCATCGCTCCGCCTCAGATTCCGAAGTTCCATCCATGGATGAGGCCTGTGAATGCGGCAAGAGCCCTATTCAGCCGCCGTTCACGACCGGCGGCTGACCTTGCAGCGATCGCACTGGCGGGCCCGCGTGGCCGGCGCTAGGCTCGCGATGCCTGAACAGGGGAAGACCGTCATGACCGTCAAAGCCTACGCTTTTACCGCCGCCATCGCTCTGGCCGCCGCCGGCGCCGCCCAGGCCCAGGTGACGCGCCTGCCGGCCGCCGCCCGGCCAGTCCTGCCGACCGCCAAGGCGCCGCCGCCCGCCCTGTCGCCGGCGGCCAAGACCCAGATGCTGCAAACCCTGTTGAAGGGCCCGCCGCCGGCGGTGTCAGGGACCTACACCCTGTCGACGCGAAATCCGCTGGTCCAGGGCCAGGGCGCTCTGAGTTTCCAGAACGCCCTCAACACCTTCGCCGGCGGCCTCGATGCTCCCGATCCCCAGTTTCCGGTCGGCTTCACCCAGTTTCGCAACACTGACAACGGCGGGACGCCCTTCGGGTTTGGCCGGCTGAGGATGGATGTGAAAATCGGCCAGGGTCTGGTGATCGACTGCAAGGTCAACACCGACAACGACAAGGTCGCCTATCAGCTCTATTCCCCCGATGGCGGATCGTCCCAGACCACGGTCACCCTCCCCTCCTCAGGACCAACGGCTGGCCACCTGGTGATCGCCGCACCAAAGGCCGGCAAGGCCGGGGTCGTTGACCTGATGTTCCGCCCGGCCTCGTCCGGCCAGGACATGACCGTCTACGAGTGTGACGTCTCTTCCTACTAGACCGCCCAGGCGAAGGCTGAGTCCAGGCGCTCGAACCGGCGGCGGACCGAGGCCTGGCTTTCCTTGTGGGTGACAATGAACAGATCGCCGCGCGCCAGGCCCCCCAGGGTCAGGGCGGCGACGTCGTCGGCATCCAGGGTGCGGGCGGCGATCATCTTTTCCGGCGCCTGCTCGGGCGGTGCGGTCGCCGCAAGGCCGGCCGGGCGGTTGCGCTCGCTGTGGTCAATCTTGCTGACCACGCGCTGCGGGCAGAGGACCGAAACCTCCAGACCTGTCCCCTTCAGGTCCCGCCACAGGGATTCGGCCAGGGCGACAACGCCGGCCTTGGTGACATTGTAGGGCCCGAGATTAAGGTTCGGCGCGATGCCGGCGAAGCTGGCCGTGAACAGGATGTGGCCGTCCTGGCCCTGCGCCAGCATGCGCGGGACAAAACACTCCACCCCGTGGATCGGCCCCCACAGGTTCACGTCCATCACCCAGCGCCAGTCGGCGTGGGTCATGTCCTGGGTCGGACCGAACACCGCCACCCCGGCGTTGTTGAACAGCAGATGCACCGCGCCGAAGCGTTCGAAAGCAAAATCCGCCAGGGCCTGAACCGAGGCCCGATCGGCGACGTCGGTGACGCGCCCGACCGCTTCGACGCCCTCGCCGCCCAGGTCCGCGAGCGCCCTGTCGAGCGCCCCCTGCTCGATGTCGGCCAGCACCAGCCGCCCGCCCGCCCGGCCGAGGGCGCGGCCGACGGCCAGACCGATGCCGCTGGCCCCGCCGGTGATTACGCAGACCTTGCCCGCAAAATCCTTCATGGCCGCATCTCCCAATCGCCTGGCTTCGGGGTTGCGCCCCCCGCTCAGAACCCTAAGTACAGCTGCGCCCGATCCCCAGCCCTTTTTAAAGAGAACTCCGTCATGACCCTTTCGATGTATCAGGCCTCCGTCCCCGTGCTCCTGCGCGGCCTCGACAATCTGGCGGCCATCCTGAAGATCGGCGCCGAAGACGCCGCCGCCCGCAAGATCGACGAGAGCGTGTTCATCAACAGCCGTCTGGCCCCGGACATGTTCCCGCTGTCGCGTCAGGTGCAGATCGCCTGCGACGGCTCGGTGCGGTGCGCGGCGCGGATCGCCGGCATCGACATCCCGTCCTTTCCCGATGGCGAGACCACCTTCGCCGAGCTTCAGACCCGCATCGAAAAGGCGCAGGCCTTCCTGAAGACCCTAAAGCCTGAACAGCTGGACGGCGCCGAGGCGCGTGAATTTCCGGTGCCGATGCGCGACGGCTCCATCACCTTCACCGGCCAGACCTTCCTGTTCGGCTGGTCGCTGCCGAACTTCTTCTTTCACATCACCGCCACCTACCTGATCCTGCGCCACAACGGCGTAGCGCTGGGCAAGGCCAATTATCTGGGCGGGATGTAGGCCTTAGGGCGCGGCCTTCAGCTGGCCGCGCACTTCGCCGCCGCCGTGGGCCGCGGTGTGGATGTTGAAGTACCACTTGCCGGCGGTCAGGTCAGCGACCTGGGCGTCGGTGAGGGTCGCTGTTCCGTGGATCGGATTGGCCGCCACTGCCGCTGCGGGAACCGGCAGGACCGGACCAGCATTGGCGCCTGCCATGGCCGGACCGTGGAAGTGGGCCATGCTCGCCGGGCCCGTCAGGCCGGAATAGGTGACGGTGTATTCGAACGCCTTGGTCGCCGTATCGAGCGTGGCGCTGACCGTTCCGACGCCCTTGGAATCGTTGGCCGGAACTTCGTCGGCGGCGCTGAGCGTCGCGGTGAAGTGCAAGGTCGCGGCGCAGGCCGCGCCGGCGATAAAGGTGAAGAGCGCCGCACTAGCGGCGAGAACTTTAAGGCGCATAGGGGTCTCCCGTTTTTGGTCCGTTGGACGAAAATCCATCCCCGACTTGGGTAAGGTTAGTCCCGGCCGGTCTGACG
>CAZJBC010000378.1:0-2748 GCA_964543805.1 uncultured Brevundimonas sp. | reverse complement strand
CTCCGTCGAATTTCATTCCGCCCGGAGGCCCGCTCCTCAGCATCGGCATCGCCGGTGGACTGTCCGGCCGGGTCAACAGTCTGATCGGCGCGATGGGCAAACTCATCGCCGGCGACACCGCCATCGACGTTACGTGCCGCGACGATCGCAACGAAACCGGCCGCATCGCCGAGACTGTGGTCGCCTTCAAGGACAGCCTGATCGAAGGCGCCCGCCTGCGCGAAGCCACCGCCGCCGCCGATGCGCGCGCCGAGGGCGACCGTCAGGCTCAGGAAGCCGAGCGGGCCCGCCAGGCGGCCGAACAGGCCCATGTGGTGGAAGCCATCGCCTCGGGCCTGGAAAAGCTGACCGCCGGCGCCCTGACCTTCCGCATTGATGAAGCCTTTGCGCCGGCTTACGAAAAGCTGCGTACTGACTTCAACAGCGCCATGCAGCAGTTGCAGCAGGACATGAAGGTCGTCGCCGGCAATACCGCCGGCGTTCGCAGCGCCAGCGGCGAGATCAGCCAGGCCTCCGACGATCTGTCGCGCCGCACCGAACAGCAGGCCGCGAGCCTGGAAGAGACCGCCGCGGCGCTGGACGAGATCACCGCCACCGTGCGCAAGACCGCCCAGGGCGCCGGCCAGGCCCGCCAGATGGTGGCCGAGGCCAAGTCAGACGCCGAACGCTCCAGCGAAGTCGTCACCGTGGCCGTCGCGGCCATGGGCGAGATCGAGGATTCGGCCCGCCAGATCAGTCAGATCATCGGCGTGATCGACGAGATCGCCTTCCAGACCAATCTGCTGGCGTTGAACGCCGGCGTGGAAGCCGCCCGCGCCGGGGATGCCGGCAAGGGCTTCGCCGTCGTGGCTTCCGAAGTGCGCGCGCTCGCCCAGCGCTCGGCCGAGGCGGCCAAGGAGATCAAGACCCTGATCTCGGCCTCGAGCCAGCAAGTCGATCGCGGCGTCAATCTGGTCGGCGAGACCGGCAAGGCGCTTGAGCGCATCGTGGCGCAGGTCGCCGAAATCAACGGCATTGTCGCCGAGATCGCCGCCTCCGCCGAGGAACAGGCCACGGGCCTTCAGCAGGTCAACACCGCCGTCAACCAGATGGACCAGGTGACGCAGCAGAACGCGGCCATGGTCGAGGAATCGACCGCGGCCAGCCACACTCTGGCCGGCGAGGCCGAGCAGCTGTCGAAGCTGATCTCGCGGTTCGAACTGGGCCATGACGGCGCGCAAGCCGCGCGTCCGGCGCCGGTGCGCACTCATGCCCCGGTTACGGCTCTTCGCACCACAGGTCCGCGCGGCGGCGCCGCCCCGCGCCCTGTTTCCCAGCCCCATGCCGAAGCTGGCTGGGACGAGTTCTAGGACCGGAAAAGGGCCGCAGGAACATCGTCATGTCTCTGATAAACCTCAGCATATCGAGAAAACTGGGACTCGCCTTCGCGGGAGTCGTGACCATCATTCTGGTGATGGGCGCGGTGGTGCTGGTCAGCCTGAACGGCCTGCGCAGCTCCACCCTCGCCGCCCAGGACACCCGCCAGGCGATCGCGGCGGCGGAGGCGACCCTGAACGCCCTGGTCGAGCAGCAAAACGCCGTGCGCGGGTTTGTGGCGACCGGCGATGAATCGTTCATCGGCAAGGTCGAAACCCAGAACAAGGCCATCCAGACCTCTGTGGCAGACCTGTCGAGGCTGGCTCCGGGCGCGGATCAACAGTCGAAGATCGCCACGCTCAAGACCGCCATCGCCAAGGTCCAGGGTGAGGAACAGGGCCAGATCGCTGCGCGACGGGACGCGGCTCAACGGGCCTCGGCCCTCAGCAGCCTCGCCACCGTCGGGCGTCTGACCGACAGCCGGGCGGCGCTGACCTCACTGGTTACGCCAATGAAGGCCGAACTCGACGCGCGGGCCATCACGGAAACTACCGCCAGTCGCACCGCTAGCTGGGCTCTCGTCGGCGGCGGCCTGCTCGCCGCGCTGCTGGCCGCCGCCATGGGCTGGATGCTGTCGCGCGCCATCGCAAAACCGATCACATCCATGACCGCCGCCATGACCACGCTGGCGGCCGGGAACAACGACATCGCCGTGCCGGGCGCAGGGCGCCGCGACGAGATCGGCCGCATGGCCGACGCGGTCGAAGCTTTCCGCACAGCCGCCATTGAGCGCCTGGCCATGCAGGCCACCGCCGACGAACAACGCCAGATGGCCGAACAGACCCGCACCGCGGCCGATGCCGAACGCACCCAGACCACCGCCGAACAGGCCCAGGTGGTCGACGCCGTGGCGACCGGTCTGGAGAAGCTCTCCGGCGGCCTGCTGGTCTACCGTATCTCGGAAGCCTTCGCGCCGGCCTACGAAAAGCTGCGCGGCGACTTCAATGCGGCCATGCAGCGGCTGCAGGACGACATGCGCATCGTCGCCGGCAACACCGCCGGCGTTCGCAGCGCCAGCGGCGAAATCAGCCAGGCGTCCGACGACCTTTCGCGCCGCACCGAGCAGCAGGCCGCAAGCCTGGAAGAAACCGCCGCAGCCCTGGACCAGATCACCGCCACTGTGCGCAAGACCGCGCAAGGCGCAGGTCAGGCCCGCCAGATGGTGGCCACCGCCAAGTCTGACGCCGAACGCTCCAGCGAAGTCGTCACCGACGCGATTTCGGCCATGGGCGAGATCGAAGGATCGGCGCGCCAGATCAGTCAGATCATCGGGGTAATCGACGAGATCGCTTTCCAGACCAATCTTCTGGCCCTCAACGCCGGCGTTGAGGC
>CAZJBC010000377.1:0-2758 GCA_964543805.1 uncultured Brevundimonas sp. | reverse complement strand
GCTTGCGATAGCGCTCGCGCAGGCGGCCGGCGACAATGCCGATCACGCCTGGGTGCCAGTCGTCAGCTGCAGCCACGATCAGCGGGGCGTCAACGTCGAGATTGCTTTGGCGGTCGATCAGATTGGCCGCCTCTTCCGTCACCTGCCGTTCGATGTCGCGGCGCTCGATGTTGAGGGCGTCCAGCTCCGCGGCGATGGCGGCGGCCTCTTGCGGATCGTCGGTGGCCAGCAGGCGCGCGCCCAGATCGGGCCGGCCGATGCGGCCGCCGGCATTGATGCGCGGACCCAGGATGAAGCCGGCGTGGAAGGTCGTGGCCGGCCCGCTGGCCTTGCCGACCTCGGCCAGGGCGCGCAGGCCCGGATTGGCCCAGTTCGACATCACCTTCAGGCCCTGAGCGGTCAGGGCGCGGTTGAATCCGGTCAGAGCGGTGACATCGCAGATTGCCCCCAGCGCGGCCAGATCAAGCCATTGGCGCAGATCAGGCTCGGGCCGGTCCTCGAACAGGCCGCGCGCCCGCGCCTCGCGGTTCAGGGCGGCCAGCAGAACAAAGGTGACGCCTGCCGCCGACAGATTGCCTTGTCCGGACAGGCAGCCGGGGGCGTTCGGATTCACCAGGGCTGCGGCGGGGGGCGGGGCGCCGCGCATCATGTGGTGATCGATCACCACCACCGGCAGGTCCATCGCCGCGGCGGCGTTCAAGGCGTCGTGGGCTGCGGCGCCGCAATCCATGGTCACCACCAGTTCGGCGCCCTGGGCGGCCAGGCGCTGGAACGAGGTGGGGCTGGGGCCATAGCCTTCGGTCAGGCGGTCAGGAATATAGATCCCGATCTCCTTGCCCATGTGCCGGAACCACCGCACCAGCTGGGCGGCTGAGGTCGCGCCATCGACGTCATAGTCGGCGAAGATCACCACCTCGGCGTCGGCTTCCAGGGCGTCGAGCAGCACCTGCGCGGCATCGTCCATGCCCGCGAAGGACGAGGGATCGGGGAACTGCGCCCGCAAGGTCGGGTTCAGAAAATTCGCCGCGCCTTCATCGTCGATGCCGCGGGCGGCGATGGCGCGGGCCAAAGGCTCCGACAGGCCGAGTTTCAGGCCCAGGGCGCGGGTGGTCGCCTCATTGGCCGGCCGCAGCCGCCAGGCGCGCCCGGTCACCGAGCGCGATACGCCGAGAAAGGCATCGCTCATGTCGCCAGCCTAGCAGATTCTGCCGCCGGCCAGCCGCAATGTGGGAGAGGTCCTACGCCGCTTTGGTCTTGGGCGGGTTTTCCGACTTGGTGTTACGGTTGCGACCCAGGCGTTTGGAGGCGTAGAGCGCGGCGTCGGCCCGTTCCATCAGGGACTCGGCTGGCTCGCCCGGCACCCGGGTGGCGTAGCCGCCTGAAATGGTGATCTGGCCTAATTCGTCGTTGGTCGAACGACGTTTTAGCGCCCGCGAGGCGATCTCGCCGCGAATCTCCTCCAGCACGCCCGCCGCGCGTTTGGCGTGCTCGCCTGGGAAGATGATGGCGAATTCCTCGCCGCCGTAGCGGGCGGCGAAGCTGGGCGGGGCGGAGGCGCGGCCGATCACCGAGGCGACGAAGCGGATCACCTGGTCGCCGGTCTGGTGGCCCCAGGAATCGTTGAAATGCTTGAAATGGTCGATGTCGAGCACGGCCAGAGCCACGGCCTCGCCTGAGACGTCCGCCTCGGCCAGAGCCTTTTCCAGCTCGTCGTCAAAGGACTTGCGATTAGCCAGGTTGGTCAGGGAATCGGTGGTTGCATCGCGGCGCACCTGTTCCAGGTGTTCCTTCAGCCGGCCGACCTCGGCGGTGGAATCGGCCAGGCGCTTTTCCAGGGCCGAATTCTGCTCGGTCACGGTGCGAGTGGCGTTGGCCAAACGTCCCACGGTGGCGCGCATGGCGTCAGGATCAGCTTCGGCGGCGTCAAAATCAGCGCCGGCCGTGGCCAGGGTGCGGCCAAAGACTTCGTGGTTCTGCTTGGCCATGCGGATGGCGTCAGACACCGACGACAATTCGCGCGACAGCTGATCGCCGGTGTCGCGGATTTCCTCGTTCAGGCGCTGCTTGGGCAGGAACCGGGTC
Organism: uncultured Brevundimonas sp.; assembly: GCA_964543805.1. Taxonomy (GTDB): domain Bacteria; phylum Pseudomonadota; class Alphaproteobacteria; order Caulobacterales; family Caulobacteraceae; genus UBA5005. The sequence continues at coordinate 676 of CAZJBC010000377.1, read as the reverse complement.
GCCAGTTCCTCGCTCATTTCCTCGGTAATGCCAGTGCCGGCCGCGATCAGACGGTCGATCTCAACGGCGAGATCGCCCATGGGATCGCCGGCGACGTGCAGCCAAAGTTCGAAATTCAAAGGGGTCGGCCAGACCTGGGCCGCTTCCATCAGTTGCAGGGCGTGCTTGGCCAGCGGGTAAGACTGTGGCCCGCGAATAACTGACTCGACGTTGTCTTGAGGCTTCATGCCCATCCCCGTACCACGGCCGTCCCGCAAGGTTCTTTGTGTCCAGCCGCGGGTTATCGCCGGCGACAATAGGGGCAGAGACCAAACACATTGTTAAGCGCGGCCGGCGCCAGCATAAAAAATCTCCATTGAAATTGGTGGACCCGGCGCCGCCCGAAAGTCGGTTTGTCGGGTTGGCGCAGGCGGCGACGCGCCTTAAAGGGTGGCGCTTCCCGCAACTCCGCCGGCGCATCCCATGCACGATATCAAGGCCATTCGCGAAAACCCCGACCTCTATGAGCGCGTCTGGGCCGCCAAGGGCCGGTCCGGCGCGGCCGCCGAGGCCATTGCGCTCGATGAAGCCCTGCGGGCAGCCCAGACCGCCGGCCAGACGGCGCAGTCGCAACGCAATGACGCCAGCAAGCAGATCGGCATTGCCGACACGTTTTACATCGGCTTTGCGACGCACG
>CAZJBC010000376.1:0-2762 GCA_964543805.1 uncultured Brevundimonas sp. | reverse complement strand
GAATCTGCAGGCCGAGTTTCGGCGCATGGACCTGAACGGCGACGGGGTCGTCAGCTTTCAGGAATTCACCCAGCACCAGAACGCCATCGCCCGCATCGCCCACTCGGTCGCGGGCCGCTAGCGCCGCGCCATGCCCCGTAATCTGCTCGACCCCCAGCCGCCTGTGGCGCCGCCGCCCTTGCGATTGAGCCGCCGAGCGTCTAGCTACGCCCCTTCAATCGCGCGCTTTGCTCGCCCAAGGCAGGAACGTCTCCCCGCATGAACGCCGACGTCTCAACCGAACCGACTGAACCGGCTTCTGCGGAACCTTCGAAAGCCAGCGCGGCGGCCGATGAGTTCATCGAAATCGTCAAAACAATCGTCTACGCCCTGGGCATCGCCCTGGTGCTGCGCGTGCTGCTGTTCCAGCCCTTTACGATTCCGTCCGGCTCGATGATCCCGAACCTGCAGGTCGGCGACTACATCATCGTCACCAAATATTCCTACGGCTACTCGCGTCACTCCATCCCGTTCAGCCCGCCGATCTTCCACGGCCGGATTTTCGCGCATCAGCCCAAGCGCGGCGACATCATTGTCTTCAAGGACCCCAAGGATAACCGCACCGATTATATCAAGCGGCTGATCGGCCTGCCGGGCGACCGCATCCAGGTCAATGAGGGCGTCGTCTATCTGAACGACAAGCCGATCCCGCAAAAGGTGCTGCCGCCGGAAAACCCGAACGAATACACGGGCGTGACCCGCATCGAGGAAACCCTTCCGGACGGGCGTAAATACATCACCCAGGACACCTATCCGAACGGGCCCGGCGACAACACCGGCGTCTTCGTGGTGCCGGAGGGCCACTACTTCTTCATGGGCGACAACCGCGACAATTCCGCCGACAGCCGCTTCCGGGCCGACAAGATCGAGCAGGGCGTGGGCTATGTCGACGCCGAAAACCTGGTCGGCCGGGCACGGATCATCCTGTTCTCGTGGGACGGGGCCAAGCTGTACAATCCGATCACCTGGTTCACCAAGATCAGGCTGAACCGGTTCTTCCACAGCCTGAAATAGCCTTGACGGCGAACCCCCGACTGGCGGCGGTTCAGGCGCTTGAGACAGCGCTGGACTACCGCTTCGCCGATCCGGACCTGCTGGATCGCGCGCTCACCCACCCCAGCCTGGGCGACGGCGCCCGCAGTGTGCGCCACTATGAGCGGCTGGAATTCCTAGGCGACCGGGTTCTGGGCCTGCTGGCGGCCGAACGACTGCTGGAGATGGATCCGGACGCGCGGGAAGGGGACATGTCGCCCCGCCTTTCGGCCCTGGTCAACGGCAAGACCTGCGCCCGCGTCGCCCGCCGCATCGGCCTGGGCGCGGCCCTGAAGCTGTCGCCGGGCGAAACCCGCAGCGGTGGCCGCGACAAGGACACCATCCTCGGCGACGCCTGCGAGGCCCTGATTGCCGCTCTGTATCTCGACGGCGGGCTGGAGACGGCCCGGAGGTTTTTCCTGACCCAATGGACGGACGAGTTCGACGGCATCGCCATTCGCCAGTCCAAGGACGCCAAGACTCTGTTGCAGGAGTGGGCGCAAGGCCAGGGCCTGGGCCTGCCGGCCTATCAGGTGACGGGCCGCACCGGTCCCGACCACGCCCCCAGTTTTACGGTGGAAGTGACAATTGAGGGCCACGGCGGTATCGCTGCCTCTGGCCGCTCGCGTCAGGACGCTGAAAAGGCCGCCGCCCTGGCCATGCTGACCCGACTGGAGACGCCGACCCCATGAAACGCGCCGGATTCGCCGCCATCATTGGCGCGCCCAACGCCGGCAAGTCGACCCTGGTCAACCGCCTGGTCGGCGCCAAGGTCTCGATCGTCACCCAGAAGGTCCAGACCACCCGCTTCCCGGTCAAGGGCGTGGCCATGGAGGGCGAAGTACAAATTGTGCTGGTCGACACGCCCGGCATCTTTAAGCCGCGCCGCCGGCTTGACCGCGCCATGGTCCGCGCCGCCCACGCCCAGGCCAGCGACTCCGATGTGGTCGTCCACCTCGTCGACGCCCACGCTGAGGAAAGCTCCAAGCCCGGCGACAAGAAGTCAGCCGAAGACGCCGAGATGATCACCGAAAGCCTGGTCGCGGCCGGGACTAAATCCATCCTGGTGCTCAACAAGATCGACCTCGTGCGCCGCGACCACCTGCTGGAGCTGAGCAAGAAGCTGTTCGACACCGGCGCCTATGACCAGGTGTTCATGGTCTCCGCCCACAACGGCTCGGGCGTCGACGACCTCAAGGCCTATCTGGCCAGCCGCATGCCTGAAAGCGAGTGGCTCTATCCCGCCGACCAGACCGCCGACCTGCCCGTGCGCTTGCTGGCCGCCGAGATCACCCGCGAGAAGCTTTATCTGCGCGTCCACGAGGAACTGCCCTACGCCCTGACTGTCGAGACCACCGCCTTTGAGGAAAAGAAAGACGGCTCGGCCCGCATCGAACAGATCATCTACGTCGAGCGCGACAGCCAGAAGCCCATCATCCTGGGCAAGGGCGGCCATACCATCAAATGGATTGGCGAGGCGGCGCGAAAAGACCTGGGCGAAATACTCGACCGCCCGATCCACCTGTTCCTGCAGGTCAAGGTCCGTGAAGGCTGGCAGGAAGAGCGGGCGTTCTATTCCGACGTCGGACTGGATTTCGACGTTTAGCAAGTAAGATTGCTTACGCGGCGCGCCCGAAAACGGGCGCGCAAGATCACAAAGAGCCACGAAGATCACAATGGCAGACTGACGT
>CAZJBC010000375.1:0-2773 GCA_964543805.1 uncultured Brevundimonas sp. | reverse complement strand
CGAGAAAGCCGGGCATATCGTGCGCCTTGGCGAAGCCTTCGACCGGGCGCTGACCGATCCTGAGGTCGCCGCGGCCTGGTGCCCGCCCGGCAATCTGCCTGCCGAAGGGACGATTGACCCCAGGCTGGTGAGGGACGCCGTCCTTGACCGGGTGGCGAAACTAAATCTTGAGCCCCTTGAAGACGCGATCGCCGAGACGGCCGCCGCCATCAGGGCGAACGCCAAGGACTCTGTCATCTCCTTTGGACCGGCGCTGTCGCGACGGAGCGCCGAGTGACATCTGGGCGACTGCGCAGGCGGGCCAGCGACACTGATCTGGCGCGCGATGAAGGACCGTTTGTGTCATTCACGGACCTGTTCATCGGGATTCTGTTTCTCTTCCTGATTCTGGTGGCCGTTCTGATGCTGATGCACCAGCAGGCCGTTGAAAAGGACAAAGCCCAGACCCAGCAGATCGCTCAGCAGTTACAGCAGATTCAGACCAAGATCGACACGACCGCCAAACTGGACGTCGACCATCCGCCCTACCGGCTGGCGATCGTCTACAATATCTACGAGGCGCCGAAGGGTGATCTGTTCTGGTCCTATTCCAGCACGATTCAAATTTTTCGCGCGCCCAATGGTCTTTGTTTAGTGAACATCATGTTGCGTAACAACCAAAGCCTCGCCTGGAAACCTACAGTTGAACCGGACAAAATTCCTACGACTCATGATAAGACATTTATAGAACAGAGTACGCCATGTAGACTTTCAGCCTCAGGAGATCATTGGAACTCGGCGTCAGAGACGGGTAACCTTACACGACAGTCTGAAAATCTCTACGACGGCACCGATATATTGCACAAGAAGAGCGGAGACGAGACGCTCGACATGCAGTATAGAGTCCTGGGCATATACGACGATTATTTCCGCATCCGCAGAGGCGGCCAAAGGTGAGGCGCCCCTTGCGAGCCGTTCGGAGGTCGAGATGAAACCGCAGTTTCTTGCCGGCGCGGGCGCGCTTTTGCTGCTTTGCACGGGCTGCAAGACCTATCTGGCGACGCTTACCCCTCCCCCCAGGGGGCCGCTGGCGAAGACGACGCCCGTTGCGCCGCCCACTCCGCCCCCGGCGCCGAAGAGCGAAGAATCCCGTGAAGGCGGCTTTGGGGCCCTGGACGACCCCAACAAACGGTCGGTGGGCAATTCGCTGGACGATCATAGTGACAAGGCCTCGACGACCTCTGACGGCGGCAAGAGCGCCACAGCGTCAACAACCGTCACACCGCCAACGACGGCGACGCCTGTGGCCGACGGGACCCCCCTTGCGACCACGGACTTCGACCAGGCGGCGAAGGACAAGGCCGCGGCCGATCTGATCGCGGCCAACAAGGATTCCGACAGGCACGAGAATGCTGACGGCGCGAACGCCGCGTCAGATACGCACCCCTCTGAGGCGAACGAGCCGATCGATGGCAGCGATCCTTCCATCGGCAATCCATCGTCCGCGCCACGCCGAAAGTTGACCTAGCGAAAGATGTCTCAGGTCCCATCGAGATCAGGGCTGCTGGCGCCGTCGCGACGGAGGGCGACGTGACGGCCGGGCGACTGCGGCGGCGGGCCGGCCACGCCGAGCCGGCGGGCGATGAAGGACCCTTCGTGTCGTTCACGGACCTGTTCATCGGAATCCTGTTTCTGTTTCTGATCCTGGTGGCCGTTCTGATGCTGATGCACCAGCAGGCCGTCGCAAAGGACAAGTCCCAGGCCCAGCAGATCGCCGAGCAGTTGCAGGAGATTCAGAGCAAGTTCGACACAAGGAGCGAACTGGACGCCGACCATCCGCCGTTCCGCCTGGCCCTGGTCTATAACGTCTATCAGACCAAACCCGGAGATCCGAACGATTGGCGGTTCTCCCGCACGGTGCAGGTTTACCGCACGGCCAATGACATTTGCCTGAACAGCGTCATATTGAAGAGCAACCTGAGCTTTGCCTGGAAGCCGCCCATAAAAAGCGACGCGGTCCCGACCGCCGCTGATCAAAACTATATCAGAGGGGGCGATTCCTGCATGCTTACCGCCTCAGGCCAGCGTTGGGATACCGATTCCGAGACGGGCGGCGTCAGGCGGACGTCCAGAAACCTGTATAGCGGCTCGTCTGTGCTGCACAAATACAGCGGGAACGAGACGGTCGGCATCCAATACCGGATATTGGGGATCTACGACGATTATTACCAGCCGGGGGCGCCAAAGGCGGGTGACAAGGCGATCCCGGCCGCCGCTCATCGCCCAACTTGAGAAGCGGACCAAGACCCTCTAGAGGGAACCTCGCCGGACAGGATTTGTAATCCGCGCTGCAGACCCGTCTTCAATGGTCTACGGTTGCGGCCCACGGGTCCCTGACGCCCTTACGGAATGCGGCCGTAGTTCAGAGGTAGAACGTCAGCTTCCCAAGCTGAATGTCGGGGGTTCGATTCCCCCCGGCCGCTCCAGTTTTCCCGACGCGGCAGGACCTGCCGGGACCCGAGTCCCTTGGCGCGGCGCGGGGACGATGCCAAACGCCAGGATGATGTTATAGACTTCCCCAAGAGCCGGTGACGGCCGGGCCACAAGACCATGGCCAAGAGGAATTTTGGGGAGAGCGACGAGATGATCGCACGCAAATCAGTGGCCATGACGGCAGCGCTTTTGGCTGTCGGCCTGACAGCGGCCCTGGCCCTGCACCCGCAGGCTCAGGCCCAGCAGCCGGCCGGCCCGACCTTCACCGCCGCCCAGGCCGATGCGGGCAAGACCTCTTACA
>CAZJBC010000374.1:0-2774 GCA_964543805.1 uncultured Brevundimonas sp. | reverse complement strand
GCCTATCAGACCGACGCCGGCGCCTGCTGCGACTACGACAGCGTCATCGGCAACGACAAGGAAGAGCCCCTGCGGCGGTTCACCACCCGCATCTCCGGCGGCCGCTACCAGCCGGCCTCAGGCCCGGCCACCGTCTGCGGGGTTTATGTCGAGACCGACGATGCGACCGGTCTGGCGTTGCGCATCGAGCCGATCCGCATCGGCGGGCGGTTGAAAACGACCGTGCCGACGATCTAGGGCCTATTTGCAGCCGATCAACGCAGCGTTCGCGCCGGTGGTGGAGGTCTTGGCGTCCAGCCTTTCGAGCGGATTGAGCTGAATGGTGCGCGAAGATGGCAGGGAGCCGTGGTTGGCCCCCGAACAGTTAGGATCCAGCATGACGATGTCCGGCGGCGGAATCGGCGGCCGCGGATTGGGCGGGGTGTAGCTGCAGACGGGGTCGTTGGCGATCGGCTCCAGGTGGCGCGCTGGGTCGATGCCGGAGAAGGTTACGACCACCCGGACGGTGCGCGCCGGGCTCGGCTTGAGAGAATAGGTGAAGGGCAGCGACTTGCCCGGGTCAATCTGACCCGCGCCGGGGTGAGTTTCTTCGGCCTTCAGCGGATAGCCGGTCTGGTCGACGGCCGTGAAAGACAGAGGCGGGATGGCGACCTTGGCGGGGCGATCGTTGCGGATAGCGCCGATGACAAACAGATAGGCGTCGCCCTTGTCGTCGTGGCGCTCGTAGACCTTGATGTCTTCCAGGGCGAGACCTTCGTAGGTCTTTGGGACCAGGGCGTTGCGCCGTCCGGCGCGTTCGGCCGCCTGGCTGTAGATAATGCCATTCCAGTCCTGGATATTTACCCGATCCTTGACTAGCTGCTGGATGTCGATGGCCTTAGCCTTAGCCTTGGCCTAGTCCAGGTCCATCTCGGCCTTGACGACTTCCATGACTGCGCTCTGGCGCTCCAGCTCGGCCCGGGCGACTTCGGTGGCGGTCGTCTTGCCCTGGGCCTGGTCGATGCGCGCCTGCTGGGCGGCCTCGGTTTTTTCCTCGGCCACCCGGGCCCAGTCCGAAAGCCGGCGCGCCGCATCAGCGCCATCTTCATAACCGATCATCCGTTCCGGATTGGGTCGGGTGTCAAAGGCCTTGAGATAACATTCGTCGAGTTCAGCGCGGTCGTCCTCAAAGTCCGATCGGATGGTGCGCGCATTCTGGCCCTTGGCGTGAATCTCGTCCGGCGTGAACTGGGGCGCGCCGGCGCCGACCAATGGAATCGGTGCGGCGCCACGGGCGGTCACCGGCGAGACGGTGGTTACCCCTGCCGCGGGCGGCTGGGCCGAAACCCGGCCGTCGCCGAACAGCAGCACCAGCGCCAGAGCGCCGCTCAACACCGTGGCTGGACCTGATGTGCCGGATCGCCGCATGACGCTCCATGCTCCCGTCACGGTTCATACGCGGCCGGAAACTTACGTTACGGTAGACCGCTGTCAATGACGCCGACGGTGCGGTCGCGCGCGCCTATCGCGGCTGGGCGCCAAATGTGGTCGGCTGTTGGCCCGCGACGGGCCCGGACTGCATGGACGGCGCATTGAGCTGCATGGTCCTGGCCGAAGGCAGAGCTGCGCCGTTTGCGCCGGCGGAGTTGGGATTGAGCTCCGGCGGGGCGCCGGCCGAACAGACCGGATCGGCAGACACCGGCTCCAGAGTCAGGTTCTGGGCGACGCCCGCAAAGGTCACCGCGACCCGCGCGGCGTTAGGCGGGCTGGGCCGCATGGGGAAATCGAAGGGTGTGGTCTTGCCCGGATCGATTTTGCCGCGCGCCGTGCTGACCTGCGACAACAGCGGATAGCCGAACTGGTCCGACACCGTCACCGCCAGGCCGGGCACGTCGATTTTACGGGTGCTGGCGTTACGGATATCGCCGGTCACCTTCAGGAAATCCGGTCCGCCCTTGGTGTCGTGCATAACGGCGGTCTGGATGTTCTCCAGCACCAGATCCTCATAGTCTTTCGGGACCAGGGGGTTCTTGCGGCTGGCCCGCTCCGAGGCGTTGGCCGAGATGAAGTGGCCCCAGTCAGCGGGCGAGACCCGGTCCTTAACCAGCTGCTGGATATCGATCGCCTTGGCCCGGCCTTCGTCCATGTCGGCCTTGGCCTTGACCATGTCGTTGACCGTCTTTTGACGATCGAGTTCGGCCTGTTCGACCTGGGCCTGGGTGGCCCGGCCATTGGCGGCGTCGAGCCTGGCCTGCAGAGCCGCCTGGGTGGCCCGGGCGGCGTTGTCGGAAGCGACGGACAGACGGCGGGCGGCGTCGGAGCCTTCCTCGTATCCCAGGGTGCGCTCAGGATTCGGCCGGGCGCTGTAGGCGTTCTGATAGCATTCGTACAGGTCAGCCTTGGCGTCTTCAAAGTCGCTGCGAACGGAAAGGGCCTCGGCGTTCAGGACGTGAATTTCGTCCAGGGTGTACATCCTGGCGCCGGTCCCGACATGGGGGACGGGAACGCCGGCGCCGACATTCACCGCCGACACGGTCGTTGCGGTCGAAGCTTGCTGGGCTGACACCGCGCTGGCCCCCAGGCCGCCGCAGACCAGCGCCGAACTGACCAACAGCACCCGCGTGAGCGGCCGCGCACGAATTGACCTGGGATCCATTTTCATCTGCTCCTGCCCTGGCGCTTGCCGGCGGTCGCGGCATAGGCGCGGCGTCACACCCTTTTGCCACAGCACAGCCGTCTGCGTTTGTCTCGATTATTACACCCGACGAGCGACATCGAGAACTGGAAACACATCC
>CAZJBC010000373.1:0-2776 GCA_964543805.1 uncultured Brevundimonas sp. | reverse complement strand
ACAGGTCGCCGACCACGTTCATGCCGTCCATCAGCGGGCCTTCGATGACGTGCAGGGGCCGGTCGACCGACAGGCGGGCTTCTTCGGTGTCGACCTCAATGAATTCGGTGATGCCGTGGACGAGGGCGTGGGCGAGCCTGCCGGCCACCGGCAGCTCGCGCCATTTCAGATCAACGACGCGTTCGACGCCCTTGTCGCCCTTGAACCTGGGGGCGAGCTCGACCAGCCGCTCGGTTGGGGACCAGTTCTTTTGCCGATTGAGGATGACATCCTCGACGGCTTCGCGCAGTTCGGGATCGATATCGTCATAGACCGGCAGGTCGCCGGCGTTGACGATGCCCATATCCATGCCCGCAGCGATGGCATGGTAGAGAAAGACGCCGTGGATCGCGCGGCGGACAGGCTCGTTGCCGCGGAAGCTGAACGAGACGTTGGAAACGCCGCCCGAGATGCGGGCGTAGGGCAGCGCGGCCTTGATGGCGCGCGTGGCCTCAATGAAGTCGACGGCGTAGTTGTTGTGCTCGTCTATCCCCGTGGCGACGGCGAAGATGTTGGGATCGAAGATGATGTCTTCCGGCGGAAAGCCCACCTGATTGACCAGCACGTCATAGGCGCGCTTGCAGATCTCGATCTTGCGCTGCGCGGTGTCGGCCTGGCCCTGTTCGTCGAAGGCCATGACCACCACGGCCGCGCCATAGCGCAGGCACAGCGTCGCCTGTTCGATGAACTTGGCCTCGCCCTCCTTCATTGAGATGGAATTGACGATGGAGCGGCCCTGGACGCATTTCAGCCCGGCCTCGATGACCTCCCATTTGGAGCTATCGATCATCACCGGCACGCGGGCGATATCGGGCTCGGCCGCCATCAGGTTGAGGAAGGTGACCATGGCCAGTTTCGAATCCAGCAGGCCCTCGTCCATGTTGACGTCGATGACCGAGGCGCCGGCCTCCACCTGCTGGCGCGCGACATCCAGCGCGGCGGCATAGTCGCCCTCGACGATCAGCTTGCGGAAGCGGGCGGAGCCGGTGACGTTGGTGCGTTCACCGATGTTGACGAAGATGGGGCGGGTCATGCGCCGGTCCCGCAGTCGGCGAAGAAGTCCGCCACTGCCTTGAGGTCGGGGGGCGTCCTGGCCGCAACGACAATGCGGCGCGATCCGGAGGTCAGATCGATTTGACCCGTCGACCGGAAACCCTTCATTGCCGGGCTGGCGGCGGTGACCGCGACCTCCACCCAGTCATAGTCGTCATCGCCTTTTTTCAGAGCGCCGGTCAGGTCTTCAGCAGCTTTCCCCGCGACGAGGCGCAGGTGCGGCCCGTCGTTGGCGAAGTCCAGCAGCTGAATTTTGCCTGAGCCTTTGGCGCAAGTCAGCAAGAGATCCAGGGCGTCGCTTCCGTCGCGGCCATGCACAAGCTTTGCGCCCTCCGTGGCGCTGAGACTGTAGTATAGGCCGAAGTCCTCCGCCGTCGCCGTCTGCTGCATCTGGGTGTGGCATCCGAACAGGCCGGCCGACACTACGGCAATGGTCGGGAAAATGCGCACAACTACTCCGGACGGACCAGGCCAGGCAGCCCGTCGATCGATTTGGCGTTGGAGGCGTAGCGTTTCTCGCGCCACTCCTCTTCGCTGCGGTTGTCGACCCAGCGTTTCAGCTGTTCGCGCTCGCCCTTGAACTCATAGAACGGCACGCCCCAGCCGCAGCTGTCGGCGATGCGGGTGATGGACACAACGATGATGTCGCGCGCGCGTTCGATACCGGGGAACAGGGCCAGCAGCGCGGGGAATTCCGGATGGTCAAAGGGCACCGCCCTGCCCTGCCCGTAGAGGCGCAGGATGTTGGCCGGGCCTTCGAAGGCGCACCACATCAGGGTGATCCGCCCGTTCTCGTTGACGTGAGCCAAGGTCTCGATGCCGGAGCCGCCGAAGTCGAGATAGGCGACGGTGGTGTCATCGATGATGGCGACGCTGTCATAGCCCTTGGGCGAGACGTTGACCGACCCGCCCGGGCCGCTGGGCGCGGTGGCGACGAAGAACATCTTCTGGGCGGCGATGAAGGCGCGCAGTTTGTCGTCCAGGCGTTCGTGGGTATCGCCCATCTCAGAGACGCTCCTTGCCGGCCAGAACCAGGCGGCGGGTGAGGATCGCCTGCAGGACGCCGGTGTTCATCCAGCCGCGCCAGGCGCCGCCGGAGGCTTCGCGTACGACGAAGAGACCGCTGACCAGACCGATGAGGCCGGTCATGTCCGCATCCTTCGCCAGATCCGGCAGGCCTGCCCGCGCAGAGGCGTCGAAGCCTTTGGCATCTGCGTGGCGTTGCAGACCCACTCGCGCGCAGACGTCGAAGAAGCCTTTGGTGAGAGGCCCCACAGACCGTTCGCCCATCGGACCAGGCTCGATGCGGTTCAGCCGGGCCCGCAGGTCGCGGACCTGTTCGACTTCGACAGCGGTCATATCGGTCGCGCTCATGCCAACTCGAACGGCTCCAGCCCCGCCAGCCGCATGGCCTTGGACCGTTCCGGCACAACGCGCGGCGCGAGGCCCGCCACGTCCTTCGCCACGCAGGCGATGTGCTCCGGCGTGGTGCCGCAACAGCCGCCGACGATGTTGACGATGCCGTCCTTGGCCCAGTCGCTGAGGGCATGGGCGGTCTCGTGGGGCTCTTCGTCGTACTGGCCCATGGCGTTGGGCAACCCTGCGTTGGGATAGGCGGCGACGAGGGTATCGGCGATGCGCGACAGCTCGGCGATGTGCGGGCGCATCAGGTCGGCGCCCAGGG
>CAZJBC010000372.1:0-2798 GCA_964543805.1 uncultured Brevundimonas sp. | reverse complement strand
CGCGGGCGATGACCACCTGCTGGATCTGGCTGGTGCCCTCGTAGATGCGGAAGATACGTACGTCGCGATAGAACCGCTCGATGCCGTGATCCGTCACATAGCCCGAGCCGCCAAAGATTTGCACCGCCTTGTCAGCGACGCGGCCGACCATTTCGGAAGCAAAGTACTTCGAAGCGGCCGCCTCAAGGCTGACGCTCTGCCCTGCATCGCGCTTGCGGGCGGTCTCCAGCGTCAGGGCCCGGGCGGCCAGACACTCGGTCTTCATGTCCGCCAGCATGCCCTGGATGAGCTGGAAGTTGAAAATTGGCTGGCCGAACTGTTTGCGCTCGGTGGCGTAGGCGACGGAATCCTCGATCAGCCGCTCGGCGACGCCGATACACATGGCCGAGATGTGGATGCGCCCGCGATCCAGCACCTGCATGGCGACCTTGAAGCCCTGGCCTTCCTCGCCGATGCGGTTGAAGGCGGGGATGCGGACGTTGTCGAAGTAAACCTCGCATATCTTGGCGCCCTGCTGGCCCATCTTGCGCTCGGGCTTGCCCACCGAAAGCCCGGGGCGGTTACGTTCGACGACAAAGGCCGACACGCCCGAGCCGCCCTTCTTGTCTGGATCGGTGCGGGCCATGACGGTGAACAGGTCGGCCTTGTCGGCATTGGTGATGAAGCGCTTGACGCCGTTCAGGACGTATTCGTCCCCGTCCCGCTCGGCCCGGGTCTGCACGGCGGCGGAGTCGGAGCCTGCCTCCGGTTCGGTCAGGGCGAAGGATGTGATCAGCTCGCCGGACGCGATGCCAGGCAGCCATTTTGCCTTTTGTTCGTTGGACCCGAACATCACCAGACCCTGGCTGCCGATGCCGACATTGGTGCCGAAGGCCGAGCGGAAGGCCGGGCTGGTGTGGCCCATTTCGTAGATCAGCAGCACCTCTTCTTCCATGTTCAGGTCCAGGCCGCCGTACTCGGCCGGGATCGACAGGCCGTAAAGGCCCAGATCGCGCATCTCGGCCAATACGTCCTCGGGCACCTCGTCGCGCTCGGAGACCTGCGCCTCCAGCGGGCGCAGGCGCTCGGTGACGAACCGGCGGACGGTGTCGAGCAGCTGCTCGCGGGTTTCGAGATCGAGGGCCATGGCTTTTCCGGCTTGTTTGAGTATCTGTGGCCGCGACGTTTAGGGCGCCGCGCCGGGAGGGCCAAGAGTGGACGGGGAAATCAGCGATGCCTGGGTCACCGCGACCGAGGGAGAATTTGCCGGCTGGATGAACTGGCCTTCGGACAACTGGGAAATGAACGGCGGGCCGTTCTACTTTCGCAAAGGCGGTGATGGCGCGGCCCACTGCGCGTTCCGTGCGACCGACAAGCACATGAACGGTCAGGGCCACATGCACGGCGGCTGCATGATGACCTTTGCGGACTTCACCATGTTCGGCATTGCCGCCGTCGCGCTTGGCAACAGCCGGGCGGTGACGGTTTCCATGAACGGCGAGTTCGTCTCGGGCGCCATGGCCGGTGATCTGGTCGAGGCCACCGGCGAAGTGGTCAAGGCCGGCAAGCGCATGATCTTCATCCGCGGCACAATCACCACCGGCGGGCGTCCGGTGATGATGTTCTCCGGCACGCTGATGAAGCTGGGCTGAGGCGGCCTATTTCAACGTCACCTTCACCGTCGTCGACAGGCCGGCGCGCAGGCGATCCGCGCCCGGCTGACCGGGATCGATGCGGATGCGCACGGGCACGCGCTGGACGATCTTGGTGAAATTTCCGGTCGCCGGCTCAAAAGGCAGCAGCGAGAACTGCGACCCCGAAGCGGGCGAGAAGCTCTCCACCTTGCCCGTGAAGGTTCGCCCCGGCAGGGCGTCGACCTTGACTGTCGCGGCCTGGCCCACGGTCATGCGGCCGGTCTGGGTTTCCTTGAAATTGGCGGTCACGAACAACGCGCCGTTGGGCACGATGGTCAAAAGCCGCGTGCCCGGCTGGACATAGTCGCCCGGCTCGACCTGACGGTTGCCGACGATGCCGTCGATCGGCGCATAGATTACCGTGTGGGTCTGGTCCTGGCGGGCCAGATCGAGCGCCGCCTGGGCGCGGGCGACAGCGGCCTGGGCGCTGGCCACCTGGGCGGCCAGGGTTCCGCGCTTGGCCTGGGTGACGCCGGTCTGGTCCCCGCTGGCGGCCAGGGCGGCGCGGGCGTGGTCGGCGTTGGACTGGGCCGCCTGGGCGGTGGCGCGGGCCTGATCGACGTCGCGGCGCGTGGCGTATCCCTTGGCCAGCAAGTCTTCGAACCTCTGGCGATCAGCCTGGGCGCGGGCGTTTTCGGCATCGGCCGCGGCGATGGCGGTCTGGGCGACGGAGACGTTGGAGACATCCAGCTTCTGCTCGGCGCCAAGTCCCGCCAGCGCCGCCTGGCTGGCGGCCAGGGCCGCCTGAGCGGTCTGCAGATCCGCCTGGGCCGAGGCGACGCGGGCGTCGAATTCCTGGCTGTCGAGACGGACCAGGGGATCGCCCTTTTTGACGGCCTGGTTGTGGTCGGCCAGCACGGCCAGGACCGGGCCGCGAACCAGCGGGGCCACCGTCGTGCTGTCGGCGGTGATATAGGCCGCGTCGGTCGAGACGGCGCCCTTCGGCAGGGCGATGTAGACCGCGCCGGCCGTGGCCAGGGCCAGGGCGGCGATCACCACCACGGCGCTGCGGGTCGCAAACGGCAGTCCGGCGCGGCGGGCCGGCGGCGGCGCCTCGCTCACAGGGCGAGGCGTAGGCAAGTCAACACGCAAAGGTCGTTCCATGACATCGGCGATTTGGCTCAT
>CAZJBC010000371.1:0-2837 GCA_964543805.1 uncultured Brevundimonas sp. | reverse complement strand
GAGCATCGGTCTCCAAAACCGAGGGCCGGGGGTTCGAGTCCCTCCACTCCTGCCAGAACTGATTTTTAGAAGGTCGATCGAGGTCCATGAAGAAACCGCGCCCCACGCGCCCCAAGGCGATCAAGGAACGCGCCGCCCAGACGGCCGCGGTGATCACGCCTGCCTCCCCGGTGGCGGCTGAAGCCGCGCCCAGGTCGCGCTTCAATCCGCTGCAGTTCGCCCGCGATGTGCGCGCCGAAGCCCGCAAGATCACCTGGACCAGCCGTCGCGAGACCTGGATCACCTCGGTGATGGTGTTCATCATGGTGGCGATCACGGCGTTCTTCTTCTTCTTCCTCGACAAGGGCCTGTCCTTTGCCATGGCCAATATTCTCAAATTCGCGACCCCGGGATCCTGACCATGAATGCTCAAGCCGAAACCGCAGCGGGCGCCGCGCCGGCCGGAAATCCCCGGCACAAGTGGTACATCGTCCACGCCTATTCGAACTTCGAGAAGAAGGTAAAGGAGCACATCCTCGACCAGGCGCGGGCCCAGGGCCTGGACGACCTGTTCTCCGAGGTTCTGGTGCCCACCGAGGACGTCATCGAGATCCGCCGCGGCCGCAAGGTCAACGCCGAGCGCAAATTCTTCCCCGGCTATGTGCTGGTAAAGATGGAGCTGACCGACGAGGCCTACCACCTGATCAAGAACACGCCCAAGGTCACGGGTTTCCTCGGCTCGGGCTCCAAGCCCATGCCGGTCTCGGATCGCGAAGTCGCGCGCATCATCGGCGCCATCGAAGAGGGCGTCGAGCGGCCCAAGCCGACGATCATGTTCGAGATCGGCGAGCAGGTTCGCGTCACCGACGGTCCATTCGCCAGCTTCAACGGCTCGGTCGAGGACGTCGACGAAGAGCGCCAGCGCCTCAAGGTCACCGTGTCCATTTTCGGCCGCGCCACGCCGGTCGAGCTGGAATACAGCCAGGTCGAAAAGGTCAGCTAGGCTTCACCAGGCCTGCTGCAACCCACCACCAAAACCAGCCCGCTTCTCGGCGGCCTCTGCACGTCTGCCCATTAGGTTCTGAGGGGCAGGCCGTACACTCGCCTGCGCAACCCGGCCAGGCCCCTATGGACATTCTGCTTGTCAACGTGCCGCACCCGGCGATCGGCAGCCGCATCCCAAAGGAACAGCTGCCGCCGCTTGGCCTGCTTTGCATTGGCGGCTCGTTGATCGACGCCGGGCACACCGTCATGCTGATCGATGGCGAGTTCGGGCCGATGAAGCCGCGCGATCTGGTCAGTCAGATCGTTGCGCGCCGGCCCCAGGCGGTGCTGTTCGGCCACTCGGGATCATCGTCCGGCCATCCGGTTATCGCCGCGATCGCCGCCCAGGTCCGGGCCCAGCTGCGCGAGGCGCTGATCCTCTATGGCGGCGTGCATCCGACCTATCACTGGCGCGAAATCCTGGCGGCTGAGCCTTGCGTTGATGTCATCGTGCGCGGCGAAGGTGAAGAGACCGTCCGCAAACTCATCTTCGCGCTGGAAGCCGGCGGCGATCTAGCGGCCATCCCCGGCATCGCCTTTCGAACTCTCGGCGTTCCTGTGGCCACGCCACCAGCCCCGGTGATCGCCCGCCTGGACGACTACCGCGTCGGCTGGGAGCTGATCGACCATGCGCGCTACAGCTATTGGGGCGGCAAGCGGGCGGTAGTCATTCAGTTCTCCCGCGGCTGTCCGCACCTTTGCAACTACTGCGGCCAGCGCGGCTTCTGGACCCGCTGGCGGCATCGCGACCCAAGGCTGCTGGCCGCCGAGATAGCCCGCTTGCACCGGCTGCATGGGGTGGAAGTTTTCAACTTCGCCGACGAAAATCCCAGCGCCGGGCGCAAGCCATGGCTGGAATTCCTGCAGGCCTTGGTGGACGAGAACATCAGCGTCACCCTGGTCGGCTCAACCCGCGCCGACGACATCGTCCGCGACCGCGACTATCTGCATCTCTACAAGAAGGCCGGTTTCGAACGCTTTTTGATGGGCATGGAGAACACAGACGAGGCAACCTTGACGCTGATCAAGAAAGGCGGAACCACCGCCGCCGACCGGGAGGCGATCCGGCTTTTGCGCCAGCACAACATCCTGTCCATGGCCACCTGGGTGGCGGGATTCGAGGAGCAGACCGACGTTGATCTGTGGCGCGGTCTTCGACAGTTGATCTCCTACGATCCGGACCAGATCCAGGCGCTCTACGTCACGCCGCACCGTTGGACGCCCTATTTCCGCATCGCCGCCGACCGGCAGGTGGTTCAGACCGACCGCACGGCCTGGGACTACAAGCATCAGGTTCTGGCCATGCGGCGGATGCGCCCCTGGCGGCTGTTCCTGTGGGTCAAGTTTATCGAAGCTGTCGCCCAGCTGCGTCCCAGATCACTGAGAAGGCTGATCTGGAACCGCGACCCTAAAATCCGTCACGCCATCCGCTGGTACTACAAGATGGGCCGTCGGGTCTGGATTCATGAGATTTTGGGCTTTTTCCTGCGCGAACGGCGCTTATGTGGCCCGTCGCTGGCCGATTTCTGGGGCGATCCGCAGGATCATGAAGAAGAAGCCTCGGCTGTCTCACCGCGATCGCCCGCCTTCGTGGCGACGCCAAGCTCGGCTGTCGTGATCGGCTCTTGACGAAGGGGCCTGTGATCAGCGCCTATAGGGCCAAGGCCGAGGACTAGAATCGGCATCGTTCGAAGGGGACCAAGATGATTCGTATTCTAAAGATGGCCGGCCTCGGCGCCGCTCTGCTGACCATGACCGCCTGCGCCACGGCAGCGCCGCCGCCTCCACCGCCGCCGCCGCCACCGCCGCCCCCG
>CAZJBC010000370.1:0-2867 GCA_964543805.1 uncultured Brevundimonas sp. | reverse complement strand
GACCGGCTATGAGCCGGGTGAATTCGTCCACACCTTCGGCGATGCGCACCTGTACCTGAACCATGTGGAGCAGGCGAAGGAGCAGCTTAGCCGCGCGCCCTACCCGTTCCCGGTCATGCACATCGCCGACAAGTCAGACATCTTCGGCTTCGACTACGAGGACTTCCGCCTGGAGGGCTACCAGGCCCACCCGCATATCAAGGCCGAGGTCGCGGTCTAGGTGGCCGCCCCCATCCTGTCCCTCATCGCTGCGCGCGACCGCGAAGGCGTTATCGGCAAGGGCGGCGAGCTGCCCTGGCGGCTGTCCGACGATCTGAAGCGGTTCAAGACCCTGACTCTGGGAAAGCCCGTGATCATGGGCCGCAAGACCTGGGACAGCCTGCCGGTCAAGCCGCTGCCGGGGCGGTTCAACATCGTGCTGACCCGCGACGGGTCGCTCGAGCCCAAAGGCGCCCTGCCTTGCGAGACCTTCACCGACGCAGTGCAGATCGCGCGCGAACAGGCGGCCGAGGACGGCGCCGACGAGATCTGCGTGATCGGCGGCGAGGCCCTGTTCAAACTGGCCTTGCCGAAAGCGGCCCGCATGTATCTAACTGAAGTTGACGCTACGTCGGCGGGAGATGTCTACTTTCCGGCGTTCGACGAAAAGGACTGGACCGAGGTGCGCAGCGAACGACGCCCGGCCGATGAGAGGAACGCGCACGCGACCACCTTCCGCGTGCTGGAGAGGAGAGCTATCCGGGATGAATCGTCGTGACCTTCTGGCGGCAGCGCCCGCAACCCTGATCGCCGGGGCCGCCCTGGCCCAGCCGCCCGCGCCCGGCGCGGCTCCGGGCCCTACGCCCACTGGTCCTGCCGTCGCCCCAGGCGCCGCGCCCGGCGCTGGCCGCGGCGCGGGACGCGCGCCCCAGGCGCAGATGCCGGTCGCCGAGCCGGCCCTGCCGATGACCATCCTGGCCACGGGACTGGCCTTCCCTGAAGCGCCGATCTGGATGAAGGACGGATCCCTGCTCTTCGTGCAGATCGCCAAGGGCCAGATCAGCCGGCTGACGCCTGACAACAAGGTCGAGACCTGGCTGGATATTGGCGATGGCCCCAACGGCCTGGCCATCGGCCCGGACGGCGCCCTCTATGTCGCCAACGACGGAAACCGCTTCGGCTATTCGCCCCAGCCCGACGGCTCGGCGCCGCTGGGCGGCCCGACGCCCGCGCCGTTCCGGCCGGGGCGAATCCAGCGCGTGGATATGCGCACCAAGGCGGTCACCCCCCTCTACACCCATGTCGAGGGCAAGGAGATCATCGCAGTCGACGACCTGGTGTTCGACAAGTCCGGCGGCATGTGGATCAGCGAATATGGCCGCAAGGCCGGCGAAGGCGCGATCTATTACGCGACCGCCGACGGCAAAAGCATCAAGGTCGCCAGAGGCGGCCTCAATTCCCCCAACGGCATCGGCGTCTCACCGGACGGCAAGATGCTGCACGTGTCCATGGGCGGCAACTTGCTCGGGTTCGATATCACCGGCCCGGGCAAGCTGGCCACCAACACCTATCCGAACAACGGAATCCAGGGCCCGCTGCAAGGCATCGCCGACAGCCTGAAGGTCATGGCCGACGGGCTCGTGGCGGTGTGCGAACTGGCCCGGCCCGGCGGCATCGGCATCCACAAGGGCTCCGAGGCTGAACAGTTCCTGGGCTTCCCCGACCGCTATACCTGCAACCTCGCCTTCGGCGGCGCCGACTGGCAGGACTGCTGGATCATGCTGTCGGGAACCGGCAAGATCGCCAAGGTGCGCTGGCCCTCGCCAGGCCTGACGCCCGCCTTCCACAAATAGGAAAACGCTTGAAGCGCCTGCGAGGAGACACCCCATGA
Source organism: uncultured Brevundimonas sp. (assembly GCA_964543805.1). Lineage (GTDB taxonomy): Bacteria > Pseudomonadota > Alphaproteobacteria > Caulobacterales > Caulobacteraceae > UBA5005. Next base: position 997 of record CAZJBC010000370.1, on the reverse strand, counting down.
ATCGTCGAGACATCCTGGCCGCCGTGCCCGCCACCTTGCTGGCCGGCAGCGCCCTGGCCCAGCCGCCCGCCGGCGCGGCCTCCATCGCCAATGGGGCCAATGCGGTCGCGACCGGCAGGGCCGGTGGCGGCGCCACAGCCGCGGGCGGCGCGGCCGGCGCCGGGCGCGGCGCGGGTCGCGGGCCCCTGCCGCCAACGCCGCCGTTGCAGCAGCCGAAGATGCACATGGATATCCTGTGCGACGGGCTGGGCTTCAACGAAGGCCCGGTTCACATGAATAACGGCGACATCGTCTTCGTCGAAATCCCCAAAGAAAAGATCTCGGTCCTCAAGCCCAACGGCAAGGTCGAGACTCTGGTGAATGTGCCGGGCGGCCCGAACGGGCTGGCGATCGGGCCGGACAAGGCGCTCTACATCGCCAACAACGGCAAGCGCTTCACCTTCACCGTGCGAGACGGCGAGAACAATCCGGGCGCCATGCCGGCCGACCACAAGCCCGGTACGGTGATGCGCTACGACTTTGTCACCAAGAAGCTGGAGACGGTGTTTTCCACCTTCGACGGAAAGCCCATGGGCGCGTGCGACGATCTGATCTTCGACAAGGCGGGCAATCTCTATGTGACCGACCTGGGCGCCGGCCAGGCGACGCCGTCGGCGATCTACTACGCCGCCAAGGGCGCGCGCGAGATGACCCTGTGCCATGCCGGCGGCGGTCCAAACGGCATCGGCCTGTCGCCCGACGGCAAGTTGCTGCACCATTCGGGCGGCTCGAGCCTCTACACCTATCAGATCCTGTCGCCCGGCAAGCTGTCGGACATGCCGATCCGCACGGCGCCCCTGGTGCTGAACGCCGGCGCTGACAGCCTGAAAGTGCTGAAGAGCGGCAAGGTCGCCGTCTGCTCGAATAATCGCCCCGGCGGCATCGGCGTGCACGATGACAAGGGCCACATCGAGTTCTTCGGCTTCCCCGACCGCTACACCGCCAATCTGGTGTTCGG
>CAZJBC010000369.1:0-2890 GCA_964543805.1 uncultured Brevundimonas sp. | reverse complement strand
CAACTGGATTTCACCGCCGCGGCGGCGCGCGAAGCAGGCGCGGCGCGGGTCGAGCTGGCCGCGCCCTATCTGGCCTATATGCGTCAGGACCGGCGGTTCGCAGACGGCGAGGCGACCAGCGCCCGGGCCTTCGCGCGGCTGTTGTCGGCCTCGTTCGACGCAGTCTTCACCATCGACCCGCACCTGCATCGCATCAGCGCCCTGTCCGAGGTGTTCAGCGTCCCTGCAGTCGCGCTGCACGCGGCGCCCCTGCTGGCCGCCTGGATCCGCGACAATGCGCCGGGCGCCGTGCTGATCGGGCCGGACAGCGAAAGCCGCCAGTGGGTGGAAGCCATCGCCGCCCAGGCCGGGACGCCGTTCGCGGTGCTTTCCAAGACCCGGACTGGCGACCGGGCGGTTGCAATCGACCTGCCGGACCTGAGCTTCGCCCGCGGCCGCCAGCCGGTGCTAATCGATGATATCGTCTCTTCGGGACATACCCTGCTGCAGACGGCGGCGGCGCTGAAACAGGCCGGCTTTGCGCCGCCCATCTGCGTGGCGGTTCACGGGCTCTTCGCCGGCGGCGCCTATGAAGCCCTGACAGCCGCCTGCCGGGCGGTGGTGACAACAGATTCGGTCGCCCATCCCTCGAATGGAATATCGATCGCCCCCCTGCTGGCCGAGGCCCTGGGTCGGGACGCGCGCTAGGCCCCCATTTCCAGACGGCCTTTGATCAGGATCACGGCGCGTGTCTGCCGGATCGGCGATGAGCCGCTGTGGTATGTGCGCGGAGGCGTCAGGTGAAAGGCTGGACGGCGATAGCGGGGGCGGTCGGGCTCCTCCTGGCGACGAGCGGCTGCGCCGCCGTCGATGACGGGCCAAAGCCCGGCATGGTGCTGGGTTCAGGCGAAGCGCGCGAAGTCACGGGAACCGACGGCGTCGGGCTCGCGGCCTGGAGGCCCGACGAGGACGAACACTGCCCGCCCCTGGCCAAGGGCCTGCTCAACACGCCTCAGACGGCGGCCTACGCCCGGTCGATGGAGCGCACCCTGGCGGCCCGCGGAGTCGATGTGGCCCTGGTCTTTCATCAGTCGGGCACGCCGCGGGCGATCATGCCGGCCAATGTCCGTTATGTGCATGGAGCGATCTGGGTGCGGCAAAATCCCGGCGCGGCGGGGCAGCCCGTCTACGCGACCTACAATCTGCTGCCGGGCTACGGAACGACCCCGTGCTATCGCTCGGCCCTGGTCACATGGTCGGCTGAGGACTTCAACCAGAACCTCACCGCCCTGGATTCCGCCGTCATCGTGCCAACGTCGGCGCTGCAGGCGAAAATCCGCGCCCTGGTTCTCTCGCCGGCCTATCCGGCCCTGCACAATCCGGCCTTTGCGGTCACCGCCAATCCGCTGGAAGAGCGTTACCAGAACTGCGCCGGCCTGATCCTGCACGTGGTGGTCGCCGCGGCCTGGGATGTCCCCGACCATGTCCGCATCAACCAGATCATCCGCGAGACCTTTACGCCGTCCAGCCTGAAGGTGATCGCCCCGATCCGGATCTTCAGCCCGCTGGTCTCCAGCCGCACCGCCGCCGACGACCAGAACTGGACGGTGGCCACGGCCAGCTTTGAGTCCATCGACGCCTTCATGAAGGCCAGGGCGCTCAGCCTGGAAACCTTCATCTTTTACTTTGATCCGCGCCCGCCCGCGCCCTCGGGATTAAAACGGTGAAATGGGCCGCCGCGCTCCTGGCCGCCGCCGGACTGGCGGCCACGGCCGGCTGCGCCGGCGTTGAGGCCGGGCCTTCCGCCGCCATGGTGCTGGGCGTCGCCGACCCCGCCGACCAGGCGTTTGCCGCCGCCTGGGTTCCCGACAAGCGGGGTCATTGCCCGGACCTGGCGGGCTCGATGCTGAGCAATGCGCAGACCGCCGCCTATGGCCAGGCCATGGAGCGGGCCCTGGCTGCGCGCGGCGTGCAGACGGCTCTGGTTTTCCACCAGTCGGGCGTCTCGCGGGTCCTGATGCCGGCCAATGTCCGCTACGGTCACGGCGGCGTCTGGGTGCGCCAGGCCGACGGGCCCGGCGGACGGCCGCGGTATCTCACCTACAATCTGCTGGCCGGTCACGGAACAACGGCCTGCAACCGCTCGGACCTGGTCGCCTGGTCGGCCGAGGATTTTTCCAAGAATCTCACCGCGCTCGACAGCGCCGTCATCGTACCGACGCTGGCCTTGCAGGCAAAGATCGCCGCCCTGCTGACCACGCCGGTCTACGCACGCCTGCACAATCCGGCCTTCTCCATGGCCGCCAATCCGCTCGACGGCCGATTCCAGAACTGCGCGGCCCTGCTGATGCGGGTAATCGTGGCGGCGGACCGGGGGCTGGATGATCCCGCCCAGGTCGATGCGGTCATCCGTCAGACCTTTTCGCCGTCCCGGGTGCGGCTTGTCTGGCCGGAGCGGCTGGCGGGCCCGCTGCTGTCCAGCCGGTTCGCCTCCGACGACCAGGACTGGACCCTGGCCACCGCCAGCTACGAATCCATCGACGCCTATATGAAGGCCGGCGGCCTGAGCCGCGAGACCTTTGTCTTCTACTTCGATCCGCGCACGCCTTTCGCCGCGCGCGCAGCCAGGCGCCCGGAGATTGCCCCATGACCCGTCTCGCATATCGCTTCTTCGCCGCCGGCAGCGCTTTGGCCTTGCTCGGCCTGGGCGGTCAGGCCCTGGCAAGCGGATTTGAATCGCCCGCCCAGTCGGCCCGCGGACTGGGCTCGGCCGGCTCGGACGGCGCCGCCGACCAGGGGCTCGACTTCCTGTGGTCCAATCCGGCCGCCATCGCCGACGTCGATGGGCGGGTCTTCTATGTCGCCGGCAGCCTGGCCGCCCCGGTCGCGCGCGCCAGCAATGACGGCTCGT
>CAZJBC010000368.1:0-2894 GCA_964543805.1 uncultured Brevundimonas sp. | reverse complement strand
CCGTCAACCGAAAAGTTATTCCATCTACAAAGGATTCGGGGTGTTTCTGATTCCAACGACCTCAGTGAACAGGGGTCAGTCTGATCCCTTCTAAAGCCCAGCGGTGTCCATCGTATGACCTTTTCAAATAAGCCGGCGGCGTTGCGCCAATTCCGGCCTTGTCGAACACCCCGGAAGCTGGAATTCGGGCCCAGGTGTCCGATTTCCTGTTGATTCGCTTACTTGGCCATCCGCGCGGCGCGCATGGAAAAAAGTAACAGTGACCGCGCGGTTCGCAGTCTGGTCAGGCTGGCCTCGGCCGGCGCAACGGCGCGTACGCTGAATCTGATCCACACCTGGCGAAAGTTCGGCCGGGACGAGGAATACAGGGCCGCGCCGATGTTCAACAACCCGGCGCTCAACCGCTCGATTCTCGTCAAACACAGGCTGCGGCGAAACGAGGCCGAGGAATTCCAGAGCTTCGCCCAGACCTCGACCAAGGTGCTGCTGCCGATCGACGTGACCGATCTGAAGATGGGCGCGCGCTATTTCTTCGTCGGCCTGCGCGGCTATCCGGAAATGCTGAGCGAGTTGAAGGTCGATGAGCACGACGCCAATCTGCTGGCCCTGATCGACTCGCTGCCGTCGCTGGATCCATTCCTGATGCGCGAGCGCCTGAAGCGGTCGGGGTTTGAGCCCGCCAGGCTCTATTTCGACCTCAGCGACGCCGACATGAAGAAGATGATGGCCTTCGCCGCTCATGAGCTGCGCCCGCTGATCGGCCGCTCGTCCGTCGGTGAAGAGGCCGGGCGCGAGCACGGCGCCGCCCGGCTGGCGGCCAAGATTCTGGCCAATGAGGGCGACGCCAACATGGAGCCGATGCGCCTGGCCATGAACATGGATCGCACCGAGTTCGAGGAGGGCGTGTTCTGCTGGAAGGGGTTCATCTATTACAAATGGACCCTGGCCGATCTGCTGCCCCAGGCAGAACCGATCGGCAAGGAGATCGGCGAGGTCAAGGGCCAGGGCCCGATGTCCATGGACGACAAGATCTATCTGGGCCGCTCAAAGACCAATCTGCGCAAGAACCTGACCGCCGCCTGCCGGTCGGTGACCAAGACCATCAAGGTCTATGACGACGCCTTCCGCGGCCTGACCCATAAAGACCGGCCGCAGGACTTTCGCGACTTTCTGCGCCAGGCCCCGGCCCTGTTCCAGGAAATCGGCGAGCGGCTGGGCGGGGTGCAGCACATCATTACCTTCTGGCGCTACCGGTTTCCCGAAGGCCAGCGCGTCAAGATCCCGTCGGAGGAACTGGTCGAACTGTTCAAGGAATTTGAATCGAGCCTGAACTTCGATGCGGACGCACAGCGCTAGGCGCTGACAACCATCATGTAGTTGATGTCGACATCGGCCGACCGCGACCACTTGCCCGACAGCGGATCGAATGCGACGCCGAAGGGGCCATCCACCGACACGCCGGTCCCGTCCAGAAAAGCGCGCAGCTCTTCAGGTTTCAAAAAGCGGTTCCAGTCGTGGGTGCCGGCCGGCACCCAGCGAAGGATATATTCGGCCCCCACCTTGGCCAGGGCGAAGGCCTTCAGGGTGCGGTTCAGGGTGGCGACGATCATCATCCCGCCGGGCGCCAGCAGGCGGGCGCAAGAGCGCAAATACTCGCCCGGATCGGCAACGTGCTCGATGACTTCCATGTTGAGAATGACGTCAAAGCCGCCCTGGCCGGCGGCCTCCAGTCCTTCCGGCGTGGAGGCCCGGTAGTCGATGGCAAGGCTGTTCTCGGCGGCGTGCGCGCGGGCCGTGCCGATATTGCGCTCCGAAGCATCGACGCCGGTCACGGCGAAACCCAGCCTCGCCATGGGCTCGGAAAGCAGCCCGCCGCCGCAGCCGATGTCCAGCAGACGCAGACCCTCGAACGGCCGCCGGGCCGCCGGATCGCGCGCGAACTTTTGCAGCGCCCGATCGCGGATGAACTGCAGGCGCACGGGGTTGAATTTGTGCAACGGCGCGAACTTGCCCTTCTGATCCCACCATACGGCGGCGATGCGCGAAAAACGCTCTACCTCGGCGGCGTCGATGGAGGAGGCGGGGGCGGTGGTCATGGTGGAATACTAGCGCGATCGCGATCTGGGCGCACCTGTCCGGCCTCCTTTTCCGCCGGTTGCTGTTCGGCGCGGGCGCCGCTAGAAGCGCGCCACTCTCGTACAACGTTGGTGAGGCGCGGCCTTTGTCTCGGCTGGTGATGAAATTTGGCGGCACCTCGGTGGCCGACATGGAGCGGATCGCCCGCGTCGGCCGTCTGGTGGCCGCCGAGGTCGCGGCCGGCAAGCGCGTGGCCGTGGTGGTCAGCGCCATGTCCGGCAAGACTAATGAGCTGGTTGCCTGGACTGACGCCGCCGGCGCGGCCGCGCAAGGCATCGCCCCGTCCGACGACGAATACGATGTGGTGGTCGCTTCCGGCGAACAGGTCACCGCCGGGCTGCTGGCCATGACCCTTCGCCACATGGGGCTTAGGGCCCGCTCGTGGATGGGCTGGCAGGTGCCGATCATCACCGACGATGCGCACGGCAAGGCGCGCATCGACGAGGTGCCCGGCGAGAAACTGACCGAAGCGATGGAAAGCGGCGAGATCGCGGTGATCGCCGGCTTCCAGGGCGTGTCGCGCTCGGGCCGCCTCGCAACGCTTGGCCGCGGCGGCTCGGACACCAGCGCCGTGGCCATCGCCGCGGCGGTGGGCGGGGCCTGCGACATCTATACCGACGTGGACGGGGTCTACACCACCGATCCCAGGATCGAGAGCAAGGCCCGCAAGCTTGCCCGCGTCAGTTATGAGGAAATGCTGGAAATGGCCTCGCTGGGGGCCAAGGTGCTGCAGACCCGCTCGGTCGAGCTGGCCATGG
>CAZJBC010000367.1:0-2897 GCA_964543805.1 uncultured Brevundimonas sp. | reverse complement strand
CCATTTCGGGGGAGACGGGTATGCGCAAGATCGCAATGACAGTGCTGTTCGCAGCCGGCTTGGCGAGCGCTGCTTCAGCGCAGACGCCGGACAGCCTGCGGGGCGACTGGACCGGCGCGCTTACCCCGCAGCTGCCGCTCATCCTGCGCATCGGCGATACGGTCAGCCTGACCAGCGTGGCCCAGGGCAATTCGCCCATTCCGGCGACCCTGACGCAAATGGGCGGCCATATCCTCGTTGAAGTCCCCGCCTACAATGTGAAGATCGACGCGACGCTTTCCGCCGACGGCAAACAGCTTTCCGGCGACTTTCAGCAGAACGCCTCGCACCGGCCCGTCACCCTGACAAAGGGCGCGCCGGTTCCGGCGGTCGGCGCGCCCCTGCCGGTCGCGGTGTCTCCGCCCCTCCCCCAGGACCGCGAAGTCGCCATCGACGGCGGGCGCGCCGCGCTATACGGCGCCCTGACGACGCCGGCCCAGCCCCGCCCCGGCCCCGCCGTGCTGTTCATCGCCGGCTCCGGCCCCACCGACCGCGACTCCAACTCGACCGTTCCCGGCACAACGCCCGACACCTTCAAGCTCCTGGCCGCCGCCCTGGCTGACAAAGGCATAACCAGCCTGAGATTCGACAAGCGCGGCATCGCCAAAAGCTCGCCGGCCATGGTCGCCGAAGCAAACCTGCGGTTCACGACCTATGTCGACGACGCCGCCGCCTGGGCGGGCTTTCTAGCCGCCCAGCCGGGCGTGACCTGCGTGGTCATCCTCGGCCATTCCGAAGGCGCCATGATCGCCCCGCTGGCCGCCCAGGCCTCAAACGCTTGCGGCGTGATTTCAATCTCCGGCGCGGGCCGGCCGTTTGATGTGGTGCTTATGGAGCAGCTTCAGGCTGAGAATCTCCCCGCCGCGACTCTGGATCAGGTCCGAACGATTCTTCAGGGCCTGAAGGAGGGCAAGACCTTCCCGGGCATCCCGGCCACCGACGCCCTCTTCCGCCCGAGCATCCAGCCCTATCTGGCCTCGGAACTCAGCATCGACCCCACGGCCGCGATTGCCGCCGTCAAGGCGCCGGTGCTGATCGTCCAGGGCGACAACGACCTTCAGGTCTCGGTCCAGGACGCCCGCCTGCTGGCCGCCGCCCGCCCCGACGCCCGCCTTGTGCTGTCGCCCGGCATGAACCACATCCTGAAAATCGCGCCGACCGACCGCGCCGGCAACGTGGCGACCTATGCGGATCCCAAGCTGCCGCTGGCCCCGGGCCTGGTGGACGCCATCACGGGATTTATCGCCGGCCTGAAACCCTAGGCGCTTTCAACCCGCTCGCCCGCGTTCGTAGTCGTCCAGCACCCGGCGGATTTCGGCGATGTCTTCAGGGCTTGAGCGTGCGTCCTGGATCGTGTGCAGGACCAACTGGCTAGCCGAGCCGGCAAACACCTTGCGCAACAGATCGCCGGCGGCCCGGCGCCGCGTGGCGGCGGCTTCCGCGGCGGGTTTGTAGACGTGGGCCCTCGGGCCTTCGTCGCGGACGACCGAGCCCTTGGCGGTCATGATCTGCAGGAACTTGAGCACGCCCGTATAGCCGATCGGCTTTTCGGCGCTCATGACCTCATGCACCTGGCGCACGGTCGACGGGCCCTGTTCCCAAAGAATGCGCAGGATGTCGAGTTCGGTGGAGGTTGGCCTGGGGGCTCCGTCATTGGCGGTCATGCGGGCGTCTCGCTTCGCCGCAAATTAGTACGACCTTTTTCGTATCGTCAACGGTGCTTGAGCAACGCCCCAACGCACCCTAGCCTTGGGCCATGCGCATCGCGACCTGGAACGTCAATTCGATCAACGCCCGGCTGGAGAACGTGCTGGCGTGGTTCGAGGCGGCCGCGCCGGATGTCGGCGCCCTGCAGGAACTGAAGTGCATTGACGAGAAGTTTCCCGCCGAAGCCTTTGAACGGCTTGGCTATAATGTCGCCGTCCATGGCCAGAAAACTTACAATGGCGTGGCTCTGCTGTCCAAGACGCCGCTGGAAGACCTGACCCGCGGCCTGCCGCAGGGCGATGGCGACGATCACGCCCGCTATATCGAGGCGGTGACCGGCGGCGCGACGCCGGTCCGCGTCGCCTCTATCTATCTGCCCAACGGCAATCCCATCGGCACGGAAAAGTTCGCCTACAAGCTGGCCTGGTTCGCCCGCCTGCGCGCCCATGCGCAAGGGTTGCTGAAACTGGAAGAGCCGCTGGCCCTCGTCGGCGACTACAATGTCATCCCCGGCCCGGATGACGCCGACAAACCGGAAGACTGGCTGGGTGATGCGCTGTTCCAGCCGGAAAGCCGCGCCGCCTGGCGCTCGCTCAAGAACCTTGGCCTCACCGACGCCTATGAACAGGCCGACGGGCGGGCCGGCGGCTATACCTTCTGGGACTATCAGGCCGGCGCCTGGCAGCGGAACCACGGCATCCGCATCGACCACGCCCTGCTCTCGCCCCAGGCGGCGGACAAACTGGTCGGCGTGACCATTCACCGCGACGTGCGCGCCACGGAAAAGCCCTCCGACCACGTGCCGGTGGTCTTCGAGCTGGCCCTGTGAGCGAGGTCTTTCGCCTTCTTGTCCTGCTGGTGCTGGCAGGGATTGCGATCACCATCCTCGCGGCGGCGGCCGCCTGGTGGGGCAATGTCGACAAGCGCCTCGCCCGCCTGGTCCGCAAGGTGCTGAGCGGCCCCGCCGACGCTCAGATCATCTCGGCCGGTCGCAACGCCGCCATCGGCATCAGCTTTGACGCCGACAAGGCACTGGTCCTGTGGAACGGCGGGGCCAGTGCCCTGCTCTATCCGCTGGATGCGCTGGAGGGCGGCGAGCTGCTCATCGACGACGTCGTCGCCGCCCGCGCCTGGCGGGGCGAGCCGCGCCG
>CAZJBC010000366.1:0-2901 GCA_964543805.1 uncultured Brevundimonas sp. | reverse complement strand
CGGCCATGCCGGCGCAGTCGCCGACGTTGTCGCCCACGTTGTCGGCGATGGTCGCCGCGTTGCGGGGATCGTCTTCCGGGATTCCGGCCTCGACCTTGCCGACCATGTCGCCGCCTACGTCAGCGCCCTTGGTGAAGATGCCGCCGCCGAGGCGCGCGAAGATGGAGATCAGGCTGGCGCCGAAGCCCAGGCAGACCAGGGCGTTGACGACGATCCGGTCCGTGGAAGCCAGATGCAGGCAACCGGTCAGCACCGCGTAGTAGCCCGCGACGCCGATCAGGGCGAAGCCGGCGACCAGCAGGCCGGTGATGGCGCCTGAGGTGAAGGCGACGTTCAGGCCCTTGGCCAGGCTCTCGGAAGAGGCCTGGGCGGTGCGTACATTTGCGCGGACCGAGATCAGCATGCCGGCGAAGCCGGCGCCGCCCGACAGGACCGCGCCGATGACGAAGCCCAGCGGCGATTCCCAGTTCCTGAAGAAGATCGCCAGCAGCACGGTAACGGCCACGCCGACGATGGCGATGGTCATGTACTGGCGGCGCAGATAGGCTTGGGCGCCTTCCTGGATAGCCGCGGCGATTTCCTGCATCCGCGCATTGCCGGCGGACTTCTTGAGCAGCGCGGCCGCCTGGACGATGCCGTAAAGCACAGCCAGGAAGCCCGCGACGATGACGAGCAACAGTGTAGTGTCCATAATGAAAGCGCCCCTTTTCTAGCGCACGGAAGGCTGCTCACGAAAGGCAGCTGAGGTCACGAATGACCCTTTCCTCCGGTGAAGTCCCCCGCGAGCACGACGCCCCCGGCCCAAAAGTGGGGGAGGAATGCCAAATCGCGGCGTTGAGCGCAACCGGCGAACGCAGCGAAGCTTGAGAAGAATGCCTAGGGAGAGGTGGAATTCCCCTGGCGCGGGAGCGGAACGCGGGTCGATTTGGGGGTCTGGGTCAAAACCCTGACGTCGACGATGGCGTTGGCGCCGGCAATGGCGCGTGCGTCAGCCAGGAGGGCGGCGCAAAGCTTTACCTGATCGATCTTGGTGTAGTCGCTGGCAAGGGTGAAAGGGGTGCGATGGGCTTCGCGGACCAGGGCATCGCGGAAATAGGGCTCCTTGAGTCCCACCGCAGAAGGATCGACCGCCGTCGTCAGGTCGATTCTCACCGCGACGAAGACGTAGTTGATCACCTGGCCATTCACCACGACCGGCAGGGCCACAGGCGACAGATTGACGTAGCGGGGGATCTCGGTGGTTTTGTCGGCGGCGACAGCTGGCGCGGCCAGACAGATGAGGGCAAGGCAGAGAACAGCGGCTTTCATGGCCCAAAGCCTAGCCGGCGGATGTTTAGGCTTCGTTGCCGTGGCGGTAGCCGGCGTTCGGTATCGTATGGGGAACGCCCTCGACCAGGGTGCGCACCCCTTTGCCCGTCGAGACACGGCCAATGACGGTAAAGCCGTGCAGCGGCGCCTTGCCCGTGGCGACGATCTGATAGTCGTCGCCGCCGGTGGCCAGGGATATCAGAGCCGAGGCGCGGTCGGGCTGTTCGCCCAGCCAGACGGCGGCCTGGGGCGACAGCGGCATGTCGGAAAGCTCAATCTCGAAGGCCAGGCGGCTGGCGGCGGCGATGTGCCCGGCGTCGGCGATCAAACCGTCCGAGACATCCGCCGCTGCGCTGGCGCCCGCCAGCGATACATCTAAGCGCGGCGTGGGCAGGCGGTAGACAGTCGCCAGCCGCTCGCGGGCGCCAGCGGGCAGGCCGGTCAACGCTCCCCTCGCCGCCCGCAGCCCCAGCCAGCCGTCGCCGATGGGTCCCGACACCTGAACCAGGTCGCCCGACCGGGCGCCCGAGCGGCGCACCATCCGTCCGGCCTTCACCCAGCCCAGCATGGTGGCGGAAAACACCATCGGACCGGTGGTCGCCACTGTATCGCCGCCGAACAGCTTGACGGCGAAGGTCTTTTGATCGGCCGCCAGACCTTGTGCGAACAGGGCCCGGTCGTCCCAGCTTCGCGCCTCCGGCCAGGCGCAGGCCAGGAAATAGCCGTAAGCCGCGGCCCCCTTGGCGGCCAGGTCTGACAGGTTCACCCGCAACAGCTTGCGCGCCACCAGGTCAAGCGGGTCGCCGGGCAGGAAATGAACGCCTTCGACGATGGCGTCCTTGGTGATGACCAGATCAAAGCCCGGCCTTTGCGGGATCACCGCCGCGTCGTCCATCAGGTTCAGGGACTCGGGGGCGCCCTCCGCCAAAGGGCGAAGCAGGCGTTCGATCGCGTCGAACTCGTCAGCCACGGCCATCGCGGGCGATCGCGTCCAGGGCCGCGTTGACGAAGCCCGGCTCGGGCCCATCGAAGAACGACTTGGCGATCTCGACATACTCGTCGATGACGATCTCGGCCGGATTTTCGCCCGACAACAGTTCAAACCCGGCGGCGCGGAAAATGGCGCGCAAGGTCGCGTCGATGCGCTCCAGTTTCCAGCCCTGCGCCAGATGAGCGGCGATGGCCCGGTCGATCTCGACCTGGCGGGCGACCGCGCCGCGCACGGTGGCGGCGAAAAAGGCTTCGTCGGCGGCGGCAAGGGTCTCGCCCTCGATGTCACCCTCAAAACGGTGATCCTGGAATTCGCGGATCACGGTCTCAACGCCCGCCCCGCCGGTTTCCATCTGGTAGAGCGCCTGCACCGCGGCCAGGCGCGCTACAGAGCGGGCCTGATGGCCCGATTTGGCTTTCGGCTTGGCGGTCAACGGGACTGGCCCAGCAGGCGGCGCTTCAAGCCTACCATCTCAAGGCAGGCGCGTGCTGCGAACCCGCCCTTGTCGCCTTCGGAGATACGGGCGCGGGCCCAGGCCTGGTCCTCGTCTTCGACCGTCAGGATGCCATTGCCGATGCACAGCTTCTTGCCGACCGCCAGGT
>CAZJBC010000365.1:0-2910 GCA_964543805.1 uncultured Brevundimonas sp. | reverse complement strand
CTGGGCGTGGTGGGCGAGAGCGGCTCGGGCAAGTCGACCCTGGCCCGGGCGGTGCTGCGTCTGCTGCCGGCGGGCGCCGGCGCTCTGGGCGGGGTGGTCACCGTCCTGGGCCGCGACCTGACCGCCGCCGACCAGACCGAGCTGCGCGCCGCCCGCAAGGACCTGCAAATCGTCTTCCAGGACCCGCTGGCCAGCCTTGATCCGCGCATGACTATCGGCGAGTCCATTTCCGAGCCCCTGCGCGTCCACCAGCCGCACGTGGGCCGCGAAGGCCGTGAGGCCGCCGCCCGGGCGATTATGGATCAGGTGGGCCTGGATCAGGGCCTGATCAACCGCTATCCGCACGAGCTCAGCGGCGGCCAGAACCAGCGCGTCGGCATCGCGCGGGCCATGATCCTCAAGCCCAAGCTGGTGATCTGCGACGAGGCGGTCAGCGCCCTGGACGTTTCGGTGCGCGCCCAGATCATCGACCTGCTTATCGAGCTGCAGAAATCCATGGGCCTGGCGATGATCTTCATCAGCCACGACCTGGCCGTGGTGCGCGAGATCAGCCACCGGGTAATGGTGATGTACCTGGGACGTGTGATGGAACTGGCGCCCCGCGAAGCGCTCTATGCGGCCCCGGCCCATCCCTACACCAAGGCTTTGCTCTCCGCCGCCCCGGTCGCCGACCCGGTCAAGGCGCGCCTGCGAACGCGGATTGAACTGCCTGGCGATCCGCCCAGCCCGCTGGATCCGGCCAGCGCGTTCCGGTTCCTGCCGAGCCGGATCGGCGGAGAGTTGCCGCAGCTGAAGGAAATCGCGCCGGGGCACTGGGCGGCGGAGTTTGAGGGTTAGGCGGGACGGACCGCGCTCAGTCCAACCGAAGAGCAGAGCGGCCAGACGTTCCCATCAATCACGCGCTGGAAGTCCATTTCCGCCGGGTCTTGGTGTTAAGGACGGCGCTCTGCCCCGCCGCGCCGCAGCCGCTCCTTCGGAGCGGTCCTTGACACACAAGTCCGGCCGAAATCATGCTCCGCCATGCGAACGATGAGCGGCGTGTCGATGGTTTTGAGGCGCGGCATGGCTGCCGCCTTGCTGTTGCTGGCCGCCATCCCCGCCTTCGCCGCCGTCCCGCCGGAAGAACACCTCAAAGCCTTCGGTCTCGACGCCGTCTACTGGGGCATGACCGCCGCTGATCTGGAGAAGGCCGTCACCGGCGTCAAACCTGTCGGCCCCGCCGAACCCGGCCATGACGCCCATCTGGTCAAGGACCAGCAGGTCTTCTACGGCTGCAAGGCGCGGGTGGATTTCAACCTGCCGCGCGGCAAGCTGTCCGATCTGACCCTCACCGCCGACGCCGATTTTTCCACCTGCGACGTCAACATGGTTGCCTATATCACCAGCGAATATGGCCCGACCTATGACGTCATCCAGGGCAACACCGACGTCATCTTCAAGTGGCGCGGGCCCACGGGGCTGATCTTCACCACCACCGCCATCGAGAGCCTGTTCAAGGGCACGATCGAGGTGTTCGACAACCGCCCGGCTCCGTAATCCTACCGCAATCAGAGCCTAGCACCCTGACCGCCGGTAACCGCCCCGCCAAAGGACCTCGCGTTGAAGACCCTGTTCCTGCCGATCCTGGCGCTTGCCGCCGCCTCTGTCGCCGCCCCCGTGGCCGCGCAAGAGGCGCCGGCGCCCGCATCGGCCGCGCCGGGCGAAGCGCTGAAGGTCTTTGGCCTGCAATCACTGCACTGGGGCATGACCACCGATGAGGCCGCCAAAGCGCTCGATGGACTGAAGGCCAGCCCGACAAAGGGGCTGGAAAAGGCCGACTACGTCTATTCCACCTGTCACTTTCACCTGGAGCTGTCCTTCACCGCCGGCAAGCTGGACGACATCGTCCTGACCTCGGACCCCAACGACCTGAAGTGCAGCCTCGATATCGGCGGCGACATGTACGAAAAATACGGGCCGGTCTTCGACATGAAGCTCAGCCAGGATGACGCCTTGCTGACCTGGCGCGGAACGACCGGCGCCACCTTCGCCCGCTCGCTCGTGGACCTGTCCCACGGCCAGATCGAGCTGTTCGACGCCCGCTGAACCGGCTGCCGCGGACCCGAAATACGATAACATTCGTACATGCTCTTGCCAGAGCTGTTTAACGGCGTAGTCTCCCCCGCGGGGCGAAAACTCTAGGGGAGGCTTCGGATGAACCGGGCAAGAGTTGCGCGTGGACTGCTGGTAGGCGCCTGTTCGGCCGCTGTCGGCATCCTGCCCTTCTGGGCGAGCGGCGGCCTGGCTCAGCCGACTGGGTCCCAGAGCGCTGTTACCACCGTCTCGCCGCTGATCGTCACCGGCCTGCCCCAGGTCGGGGCCGGCGCAACCTTCTTCAGCCCGGCCGACCTGGAATCAACCGGTCACGATGCGGGCCAGGAAGGCCGGGAGGCGCGCGACGCGGCCAAGGAATGCAAGACCAACGGCGATGGGCCGGACGAGTCGGAGGCTTCCGGCGACTTCAGCCTGGGCGCGCTTTACAACACCGAAAGCGCCGCGCAGCTGACCCTGGAGACAGCCGCCAGAACCGCGCAGACAGCCACCCAGACCGCGCTCGACGCCCGCGCGACCAACATCAGCCAGGCCGATTACCAGAAGCTGGAACTGGCCCGCCAGGATGCGGTGAAGGCCTACCAGGCCGCCCAGGCCGCCGCCATCGAGGCCCACCTGCGCGTCGCTGACCTGCAGGACCAGATGCGTCTCAATCCCACCGAACCGGTGACCCAGCTGCGGGCCTATGTCGACAACAAGACCCAGGAGCGCAGCCGCAACGGCGGCTTCCCCGGCATCTATGTGCCCGAGGAGTACAAGGATTTGGCGCTGGCCAACATCGTCGCGGCGCAATCTCAGGACAAAGGCGATACGGTGCTG
>CAZJBC010000364.1:0-2918 GCA_964543805.1 uncultured Brevundimonas sp. | reverse complement strand
TGACCCAGGACGAGCTCGACGGCATCGTCAAGCGCACCCGCGGCGGCGGCGGCGAAATCGTCGCCCTGCTGAAGACCGGCAGCGCCTTCTATGCCCCGGCCGAAAGCGCCATCGCCATGGCGACCAGCTATCTGAAGGACAAGAAGCGCGTCCTGCCGATCGCCGCCTATCTGTCGGGCGAATATGGCCTTAAGGACCTCTACGTCGGCGTTCCCGCCGTCATCGGCGCCGGCGGCGTCGAGCGCATCGTCGAGTTCGAAACCAATTCGGCGGAAAAGAAGATGTTCGCCAAGTCCGTCGAGTCCGTGCAGGGTCTGATCAAGGCCTGCAAGGACATCGATCCGAGCCTGAAGTAGGACTATGAAGGCGCGCGCGATCAGACCCGTCTTGTTCGTGCTGGCGGCGCCGTTGCTGCTGCTGTCGGTCTCGCCCGGTCTCACGCAGCCCCAGGCTCAGCCCGGCGAATTGCCGCCGACCCTGCCGGGCGGTATCTGCGCTTCGACGCGGGTGGTGCTGAATGCGGCCTCGCCCACGGGCTGGACGCCCGACACCGCGCCCAAGGTCTTCACATGGGAAGAGGGCCGCAGGGCCTGCACCCGGAGCGACGACGGCAAGGCGGTGGTTTGCGATCTCATCGGCCGGGTGGTCTGTGACGGCGACATGCCTGACCCGGTGGCCGCGGCGGACTTCGCCAACACCAACAAGTCGTTGGGAACCCAGGGTCCGGGGCTGATCATGGCCTGTATCCCGGGCCGCACCGCGGAAGTGTTCAATTCGTCGAACACCAATGTGACGATGCAGGGGGTGGACTTCACGGCTAGCGGAGCGCCGAAGATCCGCCTGTTCCAGCGGGTCGAACACACGACCTCAGCCGCCGGCAAGGCATGTCTGGACGAACGCGTGCAGATCGAGTTTGACCGCTAGACGCGACGGCCCTCAGGCCTTGGTGTCGATCGTCCCGCCGGCCCCGTCGTCGTGACCGCCATAGGCGCCCTTGGGGGCGTCCTCGATCCCGAGCGCCGCGCCTGAGGCCTTGTCGGCGACCACCACCATGGCCGGGCGCACAATGCGGCCCATCAGCTCGTAGCCGGTCTGCATGACCTGCAGCACGCGCCCGGGGATAATGTCCTCGGCCGTCTGCTCCATCATCGCCTGGTGATAGTTGGGATCGAACTTTTCGCCGCGGGCCGGATCGACACGTTTGAGCCCGTTGCGCTCAAAGGCCGACTGAAGTTCCTTCTCGGTCATGTCCAGGCCGACGACCAGATTCTTCACCGCCGGATCGGCGTCCTCGCGCGGGGCGTGCTGCAGGGCGCGGGCCAGGTTGTCGGCCACGCCCAGCAGGTCGCGGGCGAACTTCTGGATCGCATAGGCGCGCGAATCGTTGGCCTCGCGCTCGGCGCGCCGCTTGGTGTTTTCCGCTTCGGCGGCGATGCGCAGGATCTGATCCTTAAGCTGCGCGATCTGCGCGTTGGCGGCGTCCAGCGCTTCGCCGCCCGGGTCGCCTTCGCCCAGTTCACCCTGGCCAAGCGCGTCGGCGTAGTCGTTCTCCGGCGTATCAGCTCCGGTCATGCGATTCCTTCATCCATCTATCAGCCGCCCGAGCACCTTGGCCGTGTAGTCGACCAGCGGGATGACCCGGGCGTAGTTCAAACGGGCCGGCCCGATCACCCCGATCGCGCCCAGCACCTTCTGCTGGCCCGTCATATAGGGCGCCGCGATCACGGCGGAACCGGAAAGTGAAAAAAGCCTGGTCTCGGCGCCGATGAAAATGCGCACGCCCGGGGCCGCGCCGACGCCCTCCAGCAGACCGATCAGCTGTTCCTTCTGTTCCAGGTCGTCGAACAGCATGCGCACCCGCTCCAGATCGGCCGTGGCTGAGCGGTCATCCAGCAGATTTGCCCGGCCGCGCACGATCAGGCTGCGGCCGTCCGCTTCGCCGCCGGACCAGGCGGCCATTCCGTCCTCAACCAGCCGGGCGGCGGTTTGGTTCAATTCCCGGCGAGCCGTCTCGATCTCGGCTTTCATCTCCAGGCGCGTTTCGGCCAGGGTGCGGCCTTTCAGGTGACTGGCCAGGAAGTTCGAGGCCTCCGACAGCGCCGCCGGCGTAATCCCGGGCGGCAGCGGCATCAGGCGGTTTTCCACCTGGCCGTCGTCGAACACCATGATCGCCAGAGCCTGGTCGCCCATGGCCACGAATTCCACATGCTTGACGCCGGCCTCATGCGAGGGGGTCACCACCACGCCCGCGCCGCCCGCCAGGCCAGACAGCAGGCTGGACGCCTGGTCCATGACCGCCTCGAACGAGCGGCCCTTGGACATCAGCTTCGCGTCGATAGCCGCCCGGTCATCGCGCGACAGGTCGCCTACCTCCAACAGGCCGTCCACGAACAACCTCAGGCCCGCGTGGGTTGGAATGCGTCCGGCGCTGATGTGCGGCGCGTCCAGCAGGCCCATCTGGGTCAGGTCCTGCATGGTGTTGCGGATCGAGGCCGGCGACAGCGACAGCCCGGCCTTGGACATGGTCCGAGAGCCCACCGGCTCGCCGGTGGCCAGATAGTTCTCGACCACACGGCGGAAGATGTCGCGCGCGCGCGCGTCCAGCTCGCCGATCGAGGGCGCTGGCGTGATCGGGGTTGTGGGCTGGAAGATGCTCGTCATCGGCAATGATCTAGGATAAGCCCCCGCGACCCCTTCGCAAGCCCAGAGAACAAACATGCGTCCGTCCAGCCGCGCCGCCGACCAGCTTCGTGAAATCTCGATCGAAACAAAGGTCAGTCGTTACGCCGAAGGCAGCTGCATCATCAACGCCGGCCACACCCGCGTACACGTCACCGCCAGCATCGAAGAAGAATACGTCGAGTAGGCCGTCACACAAGGCACCCGACAGGTTCGCGATGGCTTCAGTTTCAGCCGAG
>CAZJBC010000363.1:0-2924 GCA_964543805.1 uncultured Brevundimonas sp. | reverse complement strand
TACTCTTCGGCAGCCGGATGTCAGAATGGATGCCGAAGAGTAGCCCTACGGGGTAGCCCGCCTTTTCGAGGGGCGAGGAAATGCGCAGGCTGTGCAGCTAAGTCCTCCATACGAGTACAGTTAGCTGCACAGCATGGCCCAAATGACGCTGATCACCGGGCCGCAGCGCCGCCGACGAGGGAGTTTTGAAGAGCGCCGACAGATTCTGGCGGCGGCGACCGCGCCGGGGGCCGTGGTGACGGAAGTCGCCCGGCAAGCGGATATCTGCACGAGCCTGATCTACAAGTGGCTCAGAGAGGAGCGCGATCCGCGAGGCGGCGCTGGATTTGTGCCGGCGATCTTGGTGGACGATGCAACGGCGCCCGCCTCGGCGCCGGACGCGCCGGCGATCGTGGTGGAGTTGGCAGGCGGGGCGCGGGTCAGGATCGGTGCGGCGGCGCCGGCGGCGCTGGTAACGGCGACGTTGCGGGCGCTGCGCCGATGATCGCGTTCGCCTCGGGCGTTCGGGTCTGGATCGCGACGGGTCACACGGACATGCGCCGGGGCATGCAGGGCCTGGCGCTACAGGTGCAAGAGGGGCTGAAGCGGGATCCTCACGCCGGCGACCTCTACCTGTTCCGCGGGAAGAGAGGTGATCTGGTCAAATGCCTCTGGCACGATGGGCTGGGCCTATCGCTTTATTCGAAAAGATTGGACCGTGGACGGTTCATCTGGCCCTCAGCGCCGGGCGAGGCGGTGGCGATATCGTCGGCGCAACTCAGCTTTTTGCTCGACGGAATCGATTGGCGTAACCCGCAATACACGTGGCGTCCGACGAGCGCCGGATAGACGAAAAACCTTGCGGAGACTGCATTTTTGGGCGCCACAAGCCGCTGATTTTGTGATTCAATCCTGGCCATGGACGCCGATCTTGAGGCCCTTCCCGACGATGTTGACGCGCTGAAAGCGGCGCTGTTGATCGCACGCGAGAAGGAACGGTTGGCTGAGGCGCGTAAGGATGTCGCCGCTGCGGAAAAGGACGCCGCGGTGGCGACAATGAACGCCGTCGCCGCGGAGCTGGCGGTCGCCAAAGCCAAGGCGTCGGAAGACCAGGCGCTGATCACCCATCAGAAGTTGCGGATCGCCAAACTGGAGCGGCAGATCTACGGCCAGCGTTCGGAACACGGGGCCAGGCTGCTGGATCAGTTGGAGCTGAGGCTTGAAGAAGCGGAGGCGGCCGCTGCGGAAGATGAACTGGCGGCGGAGTTGGCGGTGGCCAAGACCACGACCGTAGCCGGCTTCACGCGAAGACGGCCGATCGAACGCAACACATTCCCCGAACACCTGCCGCGCGAGCGGGTGGTGATCGATCCGCCAGCGGCCTGCGCGTGCTGCGGCGGTGCGCGCCTGCGCAAACTGGGCGAGGACGTGACCCAGACCCTGGAGGTGATCCCGCGGTCGTGGAAGGTGATCGAAACGGTGCGGGAGAAGTTCACCTGCCGGGACTGCGAGAAGATCAGCCAGGCGCCGGCGCCGTTCCATGTGATCCCCAGGGGTTGGGCGGGACCCAGTCTTCTGGCGATGATCCTCTACGAGAAGTTTGGCCAGCATCAGCCGCTGAACCGGCAAGTCGAGCGCTATGCTCGCGAGGGCGTGCCGATCAGCTTGTCGACAGCGGCCGATGCGGTGGGGGCGGGCTGCACGGTGTTGGAGCCGCTGCTGCGGTTGGTGGAAACCCACGTCATGGCGGCCGAGCGCCTGCATGGCGACGACACGACCGTGCGGGTGTTGGCGCTTGGAAAATGCGACCTCGCGCGATGTTGGGTTTATGTGAAGGACGACAAACCGTTCAGCGGTTCAGATCCGCCGGCGGCGATGTTCTATTACTCGCGCGATCGGAGCGGTGAGCACCCGCAGGGGCATCTGGCCGGCTATGCCGGCATCCTCCAAGCTGACGCCTTCGGCGGTTACGGCAAGCTCTATGAGGCTGGCCGGATGCCAGGCCCCATCCTCGAAGCAGCGTGCTGGGTCCACGCGAGGCGGCCGTTCTTCGCCATGGCGGACCTGGAGCAGAATGCGCGGCTCAAAGCGGCCGGCAAGAAGGAGATCATCATCTCGCCGATCGCCATCGAGATCGTGCGCCGAATCGACGCCCTGTTCGAGATCGAGCGCGGGGTCAACGGCCAGAGCGCCGAACAGCGACGGGCGGTTCGCCAAGAGCTGAGTGCGCCGCTCGTCGAAGATCTGCAGGCCTACATGCTCGAACAACGCGCCAAACTCTCGCGTGGGCACGACCTGGTCAAAGCCATGAACTACATGCTCAAGCGCTGGCCGTCGTTCACCCGCTTCCTAGACGACGGCCGGGTCTGCCTCTCAAACAATGCCGCCGAGCGCGCCCTGCGCGGTATCTGTCTGGGCAGAAAGTCATGGCTCTTCTGTGGATCCGATCGCGGGGGACAGCGGGCCGCGGCCATGTACAGCCTGATCATCACGGCGAAAATGAACGACGTTGATCCGCAGGCTTGGCTGGCCGACGTGCTCGCCCGCATCGCCACCCATCCCGCCCATCGGCTCGACGAGCTGCTGCCGTGGAGCTGGAAGCTACTTCGCGAGCAAACCCTCACTGCAAAGGCGGCTTGAACGTGCAGCGCAACAAGATCCACCACGTCACCACCATCGAGCACGTCGCAAAAGACTTCGGCGTCACCGAAGACCTCATCCACGAGTTGACCATCGGTCTCGAGCCAGAGGATGGCCTAATCTGGGTCTACGGGCTCGACGACGAAGACGGGACCTTGGCCTTCACCGATGAAGGTATCGATGAGGTTCAACTTCTCTTGGAGGAGTACAACAAGGTCGCGCCGTCAAAATCCTAGCGGACCGCGCCTACGGCCCACGCCGGATGGCTACCAGGTAACTTCCTGGACGCAAACAGATGCGCAACC
>CAZJBC010000362.1:0-2931 GCA_964543805.1 uncultured Brevundimonas sp. | reverse complement strand
ACTTCAAGGAAGGCCTGACCGTGCTGGAGTACTTCAACTCCACCCACGGCGCCCGCAAGGGCCTGGCCGACACCGCGCTGAAGACCGCCAACTCCGGCTATCTGACGCGGCGTCTGGTCGACGTCGCCCAGGACTGCATCATCAACGAGGAAGATTGCGGCACCACGCGCGGCATCACGCTGAAGGCCGTGATCGAAGGCGGCGACGTTCTGGTCAGCCTCGGCGCCCGCATCCTCGGCCGCTCCAACGCCGACGAGATCAAGGATCCGAACACCGGTGAAGTGATCGCTCCGCCTGACACCTATCTCGACGAAGAGATGGTCGAGCTGATCGAGGCGGCCGGCGTCCAGTCGGTCCGCGTTCGCTCGGTGCTGGTCTGCGAAGCCGACAACGGCGTCTGCGGCACCTGCTACGGCCGCGATCTGGCCCGCGGCACCCGCGTCAACATCGGCGAAGCGGTCGGCGTCATCGCCGCCCAGTCCATCGGCGAGCCGGGCACCCAGCTGACCATGCGCACCTTCCACATCGGCGGCACGGCGCAGGTCGCCGAGCAGTCGTTCCACGAAGCCTCGCAGGACGGCGTAATCCGCGTCACCGGCCCGACGGTTAAAGCGTCTGACGGCGCCCTGATCGTTATGAGCCGCAACACCTCCGTTGCGGTGCAGGTCGACGGCCGCGATCGCGAAACCTACAAGCCGCCCTACGGCGCGCGCCTGCGCGTCAAGGATGGCGATGATATCAAGCGCGGCGCGCGGATCGCGGAATGGGACCCCTACACCACCCCGTTCATCACCGAAGTCGCCGGCAAGGTGCGTTACGAAGATCTCGTGGAAGGCCTGTCCTTCCGTGAAGAAGCCGACGAGCAGACCGGCATTTCCAACCGTGTCGTCATCGACTGGCGCGCCAACCCCCGCGGCGCCGACCTGCGTCCGGCCATGGCGGTCATTGACAAGGACGGCGGCTACAAGAAGCTGGCTTCGGGCTCCGACGCCCGCAACCTGCTGCCGGTGGGCGCCATTCTATCGGTCGGCGACGGCGATGAGGTGAAGCCCGGTGACGTGCTGGCCCGCCTACCCACCGAAAGCGCCAAGACGCGCGACATCACCGGCGGTCTGCCACGGGTCGCCGAGCTTTTCGAAGCTCGCCGTCCCAAGGACTGCGCGGTCATCGCCGAAATGGACGGCCGGGTCGAATTCGGACGCGATTACAAGAACAAGCGCCGGATCAAGATCACGCCGGAGGACGGCGGCGACGCGGTCGAATTCCTCATCCCGAAAGGCAAGCATATCGCGGTCCACGACGGCGATATCGTCAAGAAGGGCGAGTACATCATCGACGGCAATCCGGATCCGCACGATATCCTGCGCATCCAGGGCATCGAGGCGCTGGCCGAGTTCCTGGTCAACGAAATCCAGGAAGTCTACCGCCTGCAGGGCGTGCCGATCAACGACAAGCACATCGAAACCATCGTGCGCCAGATGCTGCAAAAGGTCGAAGTGGTCGATCCGGGTGAAACCGGCCTGATCAAGGGCGACCACCTGGACAAGCCCGACTTCGAAGTCGAGCAGGCCAAGGTCCGTTCGCGCAACGCCCGGGAAGCCACCTTCCTGCCGGTGCTGCTCGGCATCACCAAGGCCAGCTTGCAAACCCGCTCGTTCATTTCGGCGGCCTCGTTCCAGGAAACCACCCGCGTCCTTACCGAGGCGGCGGTGCACGGCAAGTCCGACACCCTGGAAGGCCTCAAGGAGAACGTCATCGTCGGACGGCTCATTCCGGCGGGCACGGGCTCCTATTTGCGCGGTCTGCAACGGATCGCCGCCAAGCGCGACGAAGCCCTCACGGCCCAGCGCCAGAAGGAGATGGAGCCTCTGCCCGAGGCCATCGCCAACGAAGTGGCGGCCGAACAGGTCGGCGCCGAAAGCTAGGGCTGGAAACAGTTAGAACGGAAAAGGCCGGGGCGCGATCCCCGGCCTGTTTCTTGTCCGGACGCAGCCCGTTCAGGGATTGGTCGGGATGGGCACATTGTACAGGTCTTCCTTCTTGAAGACCGGTTTGGCTGAGCTGCCGAAGCCGGGCAGGAAGTGCTTGTCGTTCGGCCCATAGACGTAAACCAGACCAAACGGCGGGGTGTAATGCCAGCCGGGGACCGGCGGCGCCTTGTCAGGCTCCCCGGCGCCCGGTGGCAGGGCTGCGTAGGTTTCACGGTCCTGCTGGGTCTGGGCGAACCGGTCGCCGGGCGCGGGTGCGGACCAGCACTGCCGGCGATCCGGCCGCGCGGCATTAGCCCCCTCGCAGCCCGGGCGGCCAAGTTTGAGGGCCGGGCGGTCGGGCCCGGGCTGGGTTGCTCTACTGGTCGCGGGGGCCTCAGCCTCGCGGACAGGGGGCGTCGGCGAAGGCGCCGCAGAACTTGCCGTGGGAGTCGCCGCCGCGGGCGTGCCTCCTGGTGCGGCGATGGTCTGCCGGGCGTTTGAGAGGGCCGGTGGCGGCAAGCTCGGCGCGGTGACCGGCTCGCGCTCAAGAAGGACCGTAACGGTTGGCGGCAGGGGCGGACGAGGCTCGCTTCGGCGTAACGCCATCAGGGTCAGGCACCCGCCGTTGATCAGCAGCGAGCCTGAAATGGCGATCACCCAGCGTGTGGCTCTGGCGCGGCGTCGACTTTGCATGAACCGCCCCGGCGGCGCCCCCGGCGACCAGCGTTATTTGGCCATTGGGACCGAAGTGGGGCGAATTAACGAGGCGGCAGGCGGTCGCGGATCTCGCCCAGCCGGGCGTAGATCTGGAACGCCAAAATGTAGAGCTCGCACATGAAACGCCAGAAAACGACGCCGACAATGCCCATGATCAACGCCAGAAGCATGGTCAGCAGACTCTCCAGCGGCGCATAGCCCATGCCCTGCGCCGCCCTGGCCAACATCGCCAGAACGAACAAGC
>CAZJBC010000361.1:0-2940 GCA_964543805.1 uncultured Brevundimonas sp. | reverse complement strand
CAGCGCAGCCGGGTCGGGATCGCGCCCTCTGAACGCGCGGTACTGGTCGGCGGGGTCGATCGTGTTGCCCCTGGACAGGATCGTGGCGCGCAGCCGGTCGGCGGTTGGCTTGTCATAGTAGCCGCCGGGCGCGGCTTCGAAGGCCTCGGCGCAGTCGTCGGTCAGGGTGTCGGCCCAAAGATAGCTGTAGTAGCCAGCCGAATAGCCGTCGGACGAGAAAATGTGGCCGAACTGCGGGGTGCGGTGGCGCATGACGATTTCCTTTGGCATGCCCAGTTTTGCCAGCTCGTCGCGCTCGAAGGCTCTGGGGTCGATGTCGGCGTCGCCCGCCAGGTGCAGCTTCATGTCGATCAGGGCGCTGGCCAGGTATTCGACGGTCGCGAAGCCCTGGTTGAACTTTTCGGCCCGCTTGATCTTGTCGACCAGGGCGGTCGGGATGGGCTGGTTGGTCTGATAGTGCAGGGCGAAGCGTGAGAGCACCTCCTTGGTCGGCAGCCAGTGCTCATTCAGCTGGCTGGGGAATTCGACATAGTCCCGTGCGACGGCCGTGCCCGACAGCGAGGGATAGCTGACATCCGACAGCATGCCGTGCACCGCATGGCCGAATTCGTGGAACAGGGTCGTCGCATCGTCCCAGCTGATCAGGATGGGCTCGCCCGGCCCGCCCTTGATGAAATTGCAGTTGTTGGAGACCACGGCGGTGACGCGGCCATCGAACTTTTCCTGGCTGCGGTACTGGTTCATCCAGGCGCCCGAGCGTTTGCCGGCCCGGGCGAAGGGATCGAAGTACCACAGGCCGACCTGGATGCCCTGGGCGTTGCGCACCACCCAGGTGCGCACGTCCTGGTGAAAGACCGGCACGTCGCGGACCTGCTGGAAGGTGAGCCCATGCAGCTGACCGGCGGTCCAGAACATGGCCTCGCGCATCTTTTCCAGCTGCATGTAGGGGCGCGCTTCGTTCAGATCGAGGTCGTATTTCGAGGCCCGGACCTTCTCCGCATAGAAGCGATAGTCCCAGGGCTCGATGGCGGCATTGGCGCCCGCATTGTTTGCGATCGCCTGCATGTCGGCGACTTCCTCATGCACGCGGGCCACGGCGGGGGTCCAGACCTTTTCCATAAGGGCCAGGGCCGTCTCCGGCGTCTTGGCCATGGCGTTTTCGAGGCGAAAATGGGCGTGGGTGGCAAAGCCCTTCAGCTTCGCGCGCTCGGCCCGCAGCTTGAGGATATCCTTGATGATGGCGTTATTGTCGTGCGCGTCGCCGTTGTCGCCGCGGTTGATGAACTTGCGCCAGACGAGTTCGCGGGCGGCGCGGTCGGTGGCGTAGGCGAGATAGGGCTCGACGCTGGAGCGGGTGTTGACGATGGCGCCGGGCGAGCCTGTCTTCAGTTCGGCCGCCGCGGCGCGGGCCCCGTCGGCTACGGATTTCGGCAGGCCGGCCATCTGGGCCTCGGTGACCGGAGTGAAGGTTTCCTCGTCGGCCAGCAGGTTTTCGTTGAAGCGGTTGAACAGGCCGGCCAGCTGCTGGTTGATGGCGGCGACGCGGGTCTTGCCGGAACCATCCAGCTTGGCGCCGGCCCGGGTGAAATTGTTCCAGTAGAGCCAGGACAGGCGCTGCTGTTCGGGCGAAAGGCCGGCGGTCTGGCGGGCGTTGTAGACCGCCTCGATGCGGGCAAAGAGGGCGGCGTTCTGGGTGATCTCGTCGTCGTGAGCCGACAGTTTTGGATCCAGGTCCTTTTCCACCTCGCGAAATTCCGGCGTCGACAGATTGCCGGAAAAGACGCCGTAGATGGTGGTGGAACGGTCCAGCGCGCGGCCGGCGCGCTCCAGCGGGGCGATGGTGTTGGCGAAGGCGGCGGGCGTCGCCTGGCTGGCGATGGCGGCGATTTCGACATTATTCTGGGCGATGGCCGCTTCGATGGCCGGCTTGAAATCGGCGACCTTGACGCGGTCGAAAGCCGGAACGCCGCCATGCGCGGCGGCCCATTTGGCAAGGACAGGATTGGTCATCTGGGCTTTGGCGATTCCGGGCAAGGTTAGGGTTGCGGCGCCGGCGGCCAGAAAGGTGCGTCGATGCAAGGCTACGCCTCCTGCTGGCCGCAAGGTTCGCTGCGGCGCCTGACACCCTATATAGTCATGTGGCGGCAACAGGGCGCGAAACGATTTTGGCATCCTTTCAGACAGAGCGGCGGGCATTGCAAGCGGCGGTGGTAATCGCCGCGATCGTACCTGTGGGCGCCGGCCTGTGGGGCGTGCTGACGGGGTTCGGCGCGCCGGGCGAATTCGCCGACAGCCAGTACCGCTATCTGTCGGGGATCCTGCTGGCCATGGGCGGAGCGTTCTGGGTGATGGTTCCGCACATCGAGACGGCGCGCTGGCCGTTCCGCCTGTTGTGCGCCCTGGTGGTGGTGGGCGGCATGGCGCGGGCCGGAACAGGTCTGGCCCAGGGCGTCCATGCGCCGGCGGCCTTTGCCCTGGTCATGGAGTTGGGCGTTACGCCGGCGCTGTTCTTCTGGCGCGAGCGGGTGGACCGGCTTTCCGTGGACGCGAAGGCCGACGCCGGTTAATTCCGGCATATGTCCATCGGGGTGTTTGATTCCGGCATTGGAGGCCTTTCCGTTCACCGGGCGCTGGTGCGCCGGTTGCCGCAGGCCGACTTCATCTATATGGGCGACCAGGCCAATGCGCCCTACGGCGGCCGGCCGGGGGAAGAGATTGTCGACCTGACCCGGGCCGGATGCATCCGGCTGTTCGACGAGGGCGCCAGCCTGATCGTGCTTGCCTGCAACACCGCCAGCGCCATCGCCCTTCGCCGGCTGCAACAGACCTGGCTGCCCGGCTATCGCAAGCAGCTGGGCCGGCCGGTGAATGTGCTGGGCATCATCGTGCCGACCATCGAGGCGGCCACGGGCCTGCCCTGGGAGCACGAGGCCGAGCGGC
>CAZJBC010000360.1:0-2951 GCA_964543805.1 uncultured Brevundimonas sp. | reverse complement strand
CGCCTTCACCGCCGTATCCATCGGCCTGATCATCGGCGGAGCCGTCGGGAACCTCATCGACCGGGCAACCCTCGGTCAAGTCACTGATTTTCTGGATTTTTCCAAGCTTGGGTTCCCCTGGGTCTTCAACGTCGCGGACGCCGCCATCAACATCGGCATCGCCCTTTTGCTGATTGAAACCTTCCTGGTCCCAGACCGGTCACAATCGCCTGCTTAACCCAGTTGGCCTGCCGGTTCAGATAGGCTATCCATCCAACCCAATTGGGGACCGGGGGCGGTCCTTGCGAGGAGCTATCGCTTGACGCCTAACCATCGCCATTTGCTGACCGGCCTGATGATCGTCGCCGCGATTGGCGCCACGGGCTGTGCTTTGCAGAAAAAAAACCAGTCGCTGAGCGCCCAGATTCCCGATGACTTCCGTGTCGTCGCGCGTGCGCCGCTGGAAATTCCGCCTGACTACGGCCTGCGTCCGCCGTCGCCGGGCGAGCCCCGCCCGCAGGAACTCATTCCCGAATCCGCCGCTCACGCAGCGCTGATCAACACCCGGCCAGATCCGGCCGCCAGCCCGGGCGAGCTTGCCCTGATCAACAAGGCCAGCGGCGGTCGCGAACAGGACAACCTGATCAAGGCCGTGATCGACGACGAACAGGGCGATCTGACCCACAAGCGCAAGAGCTTTGCCGACCTGGTAATGTTCTGGAAGCCGGGGGACCCCCAGGTCGCCGCCGGCAGGCCGGACGAGGTTTCAACGCCGATCGATCCCGCAGCCGAGGCTGCGCGCATCGCCACCCTGACCGCCAACCGGAATGTCACCATCATTCAGGCCGCGGCCACAACGGCGAAGACCAAGCGCATCTTCAAATTGCCGGGCCTGTAGGCATAGGGTCCGTCTCGGGCTGAGCCGCCTCGGCCGTAATTTCGTCGTCCAGGCCCGGCACGTCCGGCGTTATCACCTTGACGCCAGGTTGGGCCATTAGCCGCTCGATGATCCCGCCCTTGGTCAGCAGGGGCCGCAAATCGACGACCGCCACTGCCTTGCCTGGCTTGTTGAGGGCCTCGAGAATTGCGTTGGTGACCTCGGTCATGTTGCGTGCGGATTCCGCCGCCACCCGCGGATCGCGCTCGATGCAGTTGTCCAGGCCCCGCTCGGCCGAGATCGCCACCCGCAGGTCGCCGGTCGTCCAGCCCCGGGCCGCCTCGAGCATGCGATCCCGGCCGGCCTCCACCTGACGCACCGCGTCCTCGACGCAGGTCCGGGCCATGGCCGGCGACATCTCGCTGAAGATCTTGATCACATCGACAACGTCGCTGCGGCCGACCCGTTCGGAATGGACCCGCAGAAAGGCGTCCCGGGTGATGGTTCGCTCCGGCTGACCGAAATCCATGTTCAGCGAGCGCTGGAATGAGCTGGACAGAATAACCCCGGCAAACCCGGGTTTCAGCTCATTGACCCGTTCCGGCGCGCGCAGCCCCGAACGCGCCGCTTCGTAGCGGGCCAGCAGGTCCGGCGGCAAGGTGGCGCTAAGCGGCTGGTCCGACCGGAACTGCTTGCCTGAGAAGATCAGGGTGAAGATGTCGGCGATGTTGAAGGTGTAGCCCCCCGTACCGACGATCAGGACCCGGGCGTTGCGCAGGTGCGCCTTCAGCTCGTCCTGTTTCCACGGCAGGCCCTTTGGCAGGGCCGAGGGCGCGCCCATGACCCAGACGGTCGAGGCGCCCCGCGTGACCTTCCAGAACGCCGGTCCGGGGCGCGCCGCTCTCACGACCAGGGCGTCAACGGTCGTCGCCGGCGCGGCGTCCGGTTCCGCCGGCGCAGGCGCAACGGGGGGGTTCTGCGGCTGGGCGCTGGCGACGGCCGACAGGGACAGCAGGCCGACGGCGGACAACAGGATGGCGCTGGGACGAAGCTTCATGCTGACAGACATATATGATTTGCCGCCGCGCGCCAGAATCCGTCCTATATTAGCGGTCCATGCCCATCCGCCGCCTTCCCTCGTCCACCGTCAACCGCATCGCCGCCGGCGAGGTGGTCGAGCGTCCGGCCAGCGCCGTAAAGGAACTGGTGGAAAACGCCTTTGACGCGGGCGCCGGGCAGATTACGGTCCAGATCGAGCAGGGTGGCCTTGCCCGCATTCTGGTGGCCGACAACGGCTGCGGCATCGCTCGCGATGAACTGGCCCTGGCGCTCGAGCGTCACGCCACCTCGAAACTTGTCCCGGGCGACGACGGCGAATGGGACCTGATGCACATCCAGACCCTGGGTTTTCGCGGCGAGGCCCTGCCCTCGATCGGCTCGGTCGCCCGGCTAACGCTGACCAGCCGCACCAAAGGCGCCGACGCCTATGGCCTGACGGTCGACGCCGGCGCCATGGGCCATATCGCTCCGGCGGCTTTCGCCGGCGATCACGGCGTGCGGATCGAGGTGCGCGACCTGTTCTACGCCACGCCCGCCCGCCTGAAATTCATGAAGTCAGAGCGCGCCGAATCCATGGCCATCGCCGAGGAGATCAAGCGCCAGGCCATGGCCCAGGAAGGCGTCGGCGTCTCGCTGGACATCGACGGGCGAAAGGTGCTGCGGCTGGAGGCCGAACATCCCGGCCCGGACGGGCGCCTCGCGCGGCTGTCGGCGGTGCTGGGCGCCGAGTTTCAGAGCAACGCGATTCCCATCGACACCGAGCGTGACGGCATCCGGCTGTCCGGGTTCGTCGGTCTGCCGACCTACAACCGCGGCAACGCGGCCCACCAGTATCTGTTCGTCAACGGTCGCCCCGTCCGCGACCGGCTGCTGCAGGGCGCCCTGCGCGGCGCCTATGCCGACTTTCTGGCGCGCGATCGCCATCCCGTCGCCGCCCTCTATCTCGACCTCGATCCCAGGTTCGTCGACGTCAATGTTCACCCGGCCAAGGCCGAGGTGCGGTTCCGCGATCCGGCCCTGGTGCGCGGCCTGATCG
>CAZJBC010000359.1:0-2953 GCA_964543805.1 uncultured Brevundimonas sp. | reverse complement strand
TGGCCTTGAAGTCGGCGATGGCGGCGTCGCGATCGACTTCTTCACGGGTCAGCTTTTCGTCGCGGTCGACGATCTCCTTCATCATGGCTTCGATCTTCGGCAGATCGTCCAGCGAGAAGGGCTCATCGCGGGCGAAGTCGTAATAAAAGCCGTCATCGATCGACGGGCCGATGGTGACCTGGGTTCCGGGGAACAGCTCCTGCACCGCCTGGGCCATGATGTGGCTGACGTCGTGGCGCAGCACGTCGAGGGCGGCGGGATCGTCGCGGGACAAAAACTCGATGGCGCCGCCGCGCTTGATCAGGGCTACGGTGATGGGCCGGTCAAAGTCGATCAGGTCGCCGTCCAGACGCACCAGCACGGTGCGTTTGGCCAGGCTCGGGGAAATGGCCGCGGCGATGTCTCGCCCGCTGACGCCGTCTTCATATTGGCGGACGGATCCGTCCGGGAATTTAAGGTCGATCATGGTTTCGGTTTCCGGGGCGGCACGGGATCATATCCCGAACCGCCGAGAGGATTGCAACGGCACACGCGCCGGATGGACAGAAAGGTTCCACGCACCGGCCCGTGGTCGATCAGCGCCTTGGCCGCATATTCCGAGCAGGTGGGCAGGAAGCGGCACTGGCGCCCGATCAGGGGCGAGAGCGTCCATTTGTAGGCCTTGAGCAGCCCACGGACGCAGCGTTCGTAAATCATGCCGGGGGCCTGACGCCTCTAGACCGTCCCGGCGGCGCTAGTTCGCGTAGCCTGGCGCAGGGCCTCGCACGCGGCCTCGAAGGCCAGCAGGGTCGAGGCGTGCCTCGGTGCGTAATCCTTGACCGGCTCGAGCATGGACAGGTCCGAAAATCTTCCCGTGGGCGCAGCGCCGCCCGTCTTGAGCATAGCATAGAGGGCCGATCGCGCTTCGTCGACCTCGGCGGGGGTCGCGCCCATGATGTGCTCGCCGAGGATGGCGGCGGCAGCCTGGCCCAGGGCGCAGGCTTTCACCTCCTGGGCAAAGTCGCTGACCTTGCCATCCGCGACGGACAGGTCGACCAGCACCCGGCTGCCGCACAGTTTCGAGACCTTCTCGGCCGAGCCCATGGGCGCAGCCAGCCGGCCGGCGTGGGGCATGTTGGCCGCCGCCTTGAGAATTTTCGCCGTGTAGAGGTCGTTGAGCATGGCCCTACAGATAGTGGGCTTTGCGGCCAATGTTGACTCCCACCGAGGCGATTTGATTTCGCGGTCTTGCGCTTACTGTATATATCATATATGTACACCACATGGTTCGCGAGTCCCACCCGCTCCGTTTTGGCCCGATCTCGGCCGCCGCGCCCGGCCCGCTTTACGAGCAGGTGGTCGCAGGCGTGAAGCGCGAGGTGGCGGGCGGCAGGCTCGCGCCGGGCGATGCTCTGCCTTCGCTGCGGGTGCTGGCCGCCGACCTGATGGTCAGTCTGATCACCGTCAAGCGGGCCTATGAAGAGCTGGAGCGGGACGGGGTGATCTACAGCCGCCAGGGGCTGGGCGCCTTTGTGGCTGACGGCGGCGCCGATCAGGTGCGCCGCCAGGGGCTGGACGCCGCGCGCGAGGCTTTGAAGGCGGCGGCGAAAGCCGGCCTGGCCGCGGGCCTGAGCGAAGATGATCTCATCGACATGCTGAAAAGCGAAACCGCCATGGGGAAACAAACATGAGCAACGCCGCCATCGATCTGCGCGGACTCACATCTCGCCGCGGCAAGTTTCAGCTGGGCCCGCTGGATTTGACCATCCCGCGCGGCGCGGTGGTGGCCTTCATCGGCCCCAACGGCACCGGCAAGACCACGACGCTGGACCTGCTGATGGGCCTGGGCGCGCCGGACGGCGGCGAGATCGAAATCCTCGGCCTGCATCAGCCGCGCGATGAAGTGGCGATCAAGGCGCGCGTCGCCTACGTCAATCCGGACCAGAACTATATGGCCTGGGGCCGGGTCGGCCGGGCGCTGGATTTCGTCAGCGATTTCTATCCCGATTGGGACGCCGCCCGCTGCGAGCGGCTGCTGCACACCTTCAACATCGCCCGCACCGACCGGATCATGGGCCTGTCGTTCGGGGCGCGCATCAAGCTTTCCCTGATCATGGCCCTGTCGAGGGACGCCGAACTGCTGCTGCTCGACGAGCCCACGGTGGGCCTGGATGTGACCGCGCGGCTGGCGCTGTTCAGCGAAATCCTCGAGGTGATGAAGCGCGAGGGCCGCACGGTGGTGATTTCCTCGCACCAGCTGGCCGACCTGGAGCGGCTGGCCGACCACGTGGCGATCCTCGATCAGGGGCGGCTGCTGACGCTCGGGCGAATGGACGAGCTGGTCGACCGCTATGTGCAGATCGACGCTGACCATTTGACCGGCGGCGCCCTGCCGGTCATCGACGGCGTGCGCGTGGTGGCGCGCGACGGGAACAGGGTGCGGCTACTGTTCGACCGGCGTCTCGGCAGGCGCGATGATCTTGCAGCCTGCGGACTGAGCGTGATTAGCGAGACGCCCATGACGCTGGAGGAGCTGTTCGTGGCTCTGGTCGGCCAATGAGCGGATTCAACCCTGTCCGGCGGATGGTGTTCGACATGCCGCCCAAGTGGCTGTGGTTTGCGGTTGTAACCAGCCTGATCGTACCGCTCATGGACGGCGCCTGGCTGTTCCGCCCCTCGGTTGGCCTGCCGCTGGTGGCGGCTTTTGTGTTTGTGCCAATCTCGATGGTGCTGCTTACCGTGAAGCTGCCCGTGTGGCGCCTGCTGCCGGTGTCGGACCGGCAGATCGCCCGCGCGCAATGGTGGCTGGGCGTCGGCGTGCCGATCGGCCTGCTGAGCCTGTTCTGGCTGACGGCATTGACGGTCACCGGCCTGGCGGGCTGGCGGCAAGCGCCGCTTGACGATGCTGTGATCCTTGTCGGCGCTCAGATCGCCATCTGCATCGCCTGTTCAGGGGCGATGCTGGCCTCGGCAG
>CAZJBC010000358.1:0-2963 GCA_964543805.1 uncultured Brevundimonas sp. | reverse complement strand
CCTGGCGTCCCTGGCCCTGTGCCAATACCTGGCGATGACCCATCCGGACGCGGCGTTTTACCTTTATTTCGCCCGGGCCTGGGAAATTTTCCTCGGATCGATCTGCGCCTTCGTGGCGGCGCGAAAACCCCTCGCCGGGAACAATGCTCTGTCGATCCTGGGTCTGGACGCGGTTGTCGCTCCGGTTTTCCTGTTCAGCGACGAAACGCCCTATCCGTCGGCCTATACGATCGTCCCGACTGTCGGCGCCTGCATGGTCATTCTTTTTGCGACGAAGGATACCCTTGTCGGCAAGGGCCTCGCCGCAAAGCCCTTCGTGGCCATCGGCCTGATCAGCTACAGCCTGTATCTGTGGCACCAGCCGATCCTGGCCTTCGCCCGCATCGGGACGCCTTATGGCGAGAACTTGTGGGTGATGGGCCTGCTGTGCGCGCTCAGCGCCGCCCTGGCCTGGGCAAGCTGGCGCTACGTCGAAAAACCCTTCCGAACAAAGGGCCTCCTGGGCCGCCGGGCGATATTCGTCTTTTCAGCCGTCGGGACAGCCGCCTTCATCGCCATCGGGGCCTACGGTTATTTCGTGATGACCTACAACTTCCGTATCGACAAACTCACGCCCGCCCAGAAGGACATCCTGTCCTACCAGGACGGCAGCCGGGCGGTCGTTCAGCCTCTGGGCGGCGCGGCCTGTTTCGGCGGGGGGGTGTTCGACGACAAGGCCAGAGCCTGTTTCAGCAAGCCGGCGGCGGGCAAGTCGATCCTGCTGTGGGGCGATTCCCATGCCGCAGCCCTGTCCGAGGGCCTGCACCAGGTTTTGCCGACCGCCGGGTTTCTCGGTTCGCCAGGCTGCCTGCCCGCCGCGATCAAGAACCTGCGGGCCTATTGCGCGCCAAACGGCCGCTATGTTCTGGATCTGATTGCCGCCAGCAAACCCGATGTAATCCTCATCCACGCCAACTGGCAGTCGCACAGCCGGGAACTGGACAAGATGGACGCAGCCCTGGCCGAGATTCGCCGCCGCTCGCCGGCCTCGCGCATCGTGGTCATCGGCGGCATGCCGCAATGGCGTCCCTCGCTGCCTGAACAGATCATCGCCCGTCATACGCCCATCGGGGAAGACGTGAGGATCCTGACCGATCTGACCGGCGTAAGGGCCGCGGACGCGGTTATGAAGAAGATCGCCGAACGAAACGGGGCCACGTTCCTGGCGCCTACCGATGACCTGTGCAGGAGCAACATGTGCCTGTCGTTCGCCAGGCAGGGCGATCAGATCCAGCCTATCGCCTGGGACTTCGCCCACCTGACAAACGCCGGGTCTGCACGGGTCGCCGCCAGATTGCTGCCTGGCGCGGCTGGCGACTGAACCCGGCAGTTCGGATTCTCCCGGCCGCAAAGCGCATCGGGATTCAACACCAGTGTGCAGTTGCGAAGGCGTGCGCGCATTCGCGACTTGACGGACAAGCGCGCGCCCGCGAATGAGCACCCACCTGTTGCAAGCGGAATTGATGCTGGCCGTGACCCTCGACTTCACCTCTGGCTTTGGCGCTCCCTCGAAAGAAGCCTGGCTGAAGCTTGTTGAAAAGACCCTCAAGGGCGCGGGTCCTGAAACCCTGACCAGCCACACCCGCGACGGCGTTCCGATCGCCCCGCTCTACCGCGACGGACCGACCGCGCCGGTGCGCAAACTGCCGAGCGATCCTGCCCGCCCCTGGGACATCCGCGGCTCGGTGCGCCATCCCGATCCGGTCCGCGCCAACGCCGACGTGCTCACCGATCTGGAAGGCGGAGCCGCATCGGTGCTGATCAAGATCGACCCTGAAGGCCGCCGCGGCGTCGCGGTCGGATCTCAGGACGGCCTGGCCCGCGTGCTGGACGGGGTTCTGCTCGATATCGCCCCGGTGGCCCTGAACGCCGGTCTCCTCGGCCCCGAGGCCGCCGACTGGCTGGCCGCCCTGGCCAAGGGCGGACCGGAAGCGCCGCTGGCCTTTCACCTAGATCCCCTGACCGCCTTCGTGACCAGGGGCTCATCGCCCGGTCCCATTGAAAGCCACATCCTGCACGCGGCCAATGTCGCCGTGCGGCTGGGCCGGGCCTATCCCAAGGCCAGCCTGTTCATGGCCTCGGGCCGCATCGCCCACGAGGCCGGCGGGACCGAAGCCCAGGAACTGGCCCATGCGATCGCCTGCGGCCTGGCCTATGCGCGGGCGACGATCCGCGGCGGCGCCGCGCCCGACCAGGCCTTCGGCGGCGTGGTTCTGGGCCTGTCGGCGGGCCCGGAGTATTTCAACACCATCGCCAAGCTGCGCGCCGCCCGCGTGCTGTGGGCCAAGGTCGCCGCCGCCTGCGGCGCGGACAGTTCCATCCCCGCGAAGATAGAAGTTCGCTCATCGCACCGGATGCTCAGTGCTCTGGACCCGTGGACCAACATGCTGCGCCTGGCCTCGGCCGGGTTCGGGGCGGGCGTCGGCGGGGCCGACGCCATCGTGCTCGGCGCCTTCACCGACGCCCTGGACGGCCAGCCCACCGCCTTCGCCCGCCGCCAGGCCCGCAACACCCAGCTTGTTCTGATGGAAGAAGCTCACATCGCCAGGGTCACCGATCCGGCCGGCGGCGCCTGGTTCCTGGAAACCCTCACCGACCAGCTGGCCCGCACAGCCTGGACGAAATTCCAGGCCATCGAGGCAGCCGGCGGCATGGTCGCCGCGCTGGAGGCCGGCGCCTGGCAGGCGGGGATCGAAGGCGCGGCGGCCGCCCAGGTCGACGCCGTCCGCGGCAAGGCCCGCGACATCCTCGGCGTCACCAAATTCCGCAATGCTGACACCGGTGGGGTCGAGGTCGAAACGGTGGACGGCGCCGCCTTTGCGGTTGCAGCCCCCGATCCGCGCAAGCCCGGTCCAGACTCGACCTGCCTGCCCCTCAAGCCCCACCGCCTGGCCGAACCCTTCGAGGGCGAAGCATGACCCTAA
>CAZJBC010000357.1:0-2998 GCA_964543805.1 uncultured Brevundimonas sp. | reverse complement strand
CGGCGGTGGAGCCGGCGGCCGTGGCGGCGGCGGCGGCGGCGGCGGTGGCGGCGACGCGGGCGCCCGTGGCGGCGCCGGTGGCGGTCGTGGCGGCGCGCGCAATCCCATCTGGATCTATGACCAGCTCAATCTGCCCGACGACGAAATGGCCAAGATCGAGAAGATCTTCGAAGATCAGCGCCATGAAGTGGCGGTCATTCAGGCCCGTCAGGCCAAGGCCGCGGCCCGTAACGCCAGCGTCGACCGCACGGCCGCCCAAAAGCAGATCCAGGACCTGAACAACAAGGCGCGCGCGGACGCTGACAAGGTGCTGACGCCGGCCCAAAAGGCCCAGGCCGATCAGCTTCGCGCCAATCCCAGCCCGATCCCCCGTGGCCAGGTCTATGTCCTGCGCGACGGCAAGCCGTACCGCATCGGCATCGGCCTTGGCGTCACGGACGGCTCGGTGACCCAGGTGTTCTCGACCGCTTTCAAGCAAGGCGACGTCGTGATCACCGGCGGCGGCCCCCAACCCAAGACTTAAGGGCCCAACCCCCGTGGCGATGATCGAACTAAAAGGTCTGAAGAAGATCTACATTATGGGTGAAGAGGAGGTCGCCGCTCTGGCGGGGATCGACCTGTCGATCGAACGTGGCGAATTCACCGCGATCATCGGCCCCTCGGGGTCGGGCAAGTCATCCCTGATGAACATCGTCGGCGGTCTCGATCGCCCGACCGAGGGTCACTATCTGTTCGAGGGCGAAGACGTCGCCACCTTTGACGACGTGGAACTGGCGCACTTCCGCAACAAGCGGATCGGCTTCATCTTTCAGTCCTTCCAGCTGCTGCCCCGCCTGACCGCGGCGCAGAACGTCGAACTGCCCATGGTCTACGGCGACGTGCCGCCGGCCGTGCGGCGGGCGCGGGCGCTTGAGCTTTTGACCAAGGTCGGCCTTGGCGACCGGGCCGGACACCGTCCCGCCCAGATGTCGGGCGGCCAGCAACAGCGCGTGGCGATCGCCAGGGCCCTGGCCGGCAAACCCGACCTGCTGCTCGCCGACGAGCCCACCGGCGCCCTGGATTCCAAGACCGGCAAGGAAGTTCTTCAATTGTTTCGCGACCTCAATGAGGACGGCCTGACGCTGGTTATCGTGACCCACGACCTGGGCGTCGCCGCCAAGGCCAAGCGGCGGGTGACCTTCCGCGACGGCTTCATCATCAGCGACGAGTCCGGCGTAGTCGAAGCCCACGAACTGGGAGCCAACTATGAAACGCATTGAGCTGGTCCGCTTTGCGGCCGGGGCGATCTTCGCCCACCCGATGCGTAGCGCCCTGACCACGCTTGGCATCGTCATCGGCGTCGGCGCGGTTATCTGCATGACTTCCATCGGTCTGGGCGCCTCGGCCCAGATCAAGGATCAGATTTCCGCCCTTGGTTCGAACATGCTGATCATCCAGTCGGCGTCAGCCCGCGGACCGGGCTCCATCGTCAACCAGGGCGGCGGCTCGGCCATCTCGATCGACACCAAGGACGCCGCCGCGGTCAAGGACGTCGAGCACGTGGTCGCGGTCTCCTCGGCTGTGAACACCCGCACCCAACTGATCGCCGAAGGCGCCAACTGGCAAACCAGCGTCTACGGCGTTGACGCCTCCTACCTGACGGTCCGCGACTACAAGATCGCCGAAGGCCGCATGTTCGACGACAGCGAGCAGTCGAAAAAGGTCATCGTCATCGGCCAGACCGTGGCCACCAACCTGTTCCCCGACTCCGACCCCATCGGCCAGCGCATCCGCGTCGGCTCGGTGCCGTTCGAAGTCATCGGCCTGCTCACCCCCAAGGGCCAGAGCAGCACGGGCCAGGACCTGGACGACCTGGCCATCGGGCCCTTGAGCTCGGTCCGCAGCCGCGTCGTCGGCCGTCGCGTGCGCGGTGAAGCCGTGCAGAACATCTACGTCAAGGGCGAGTCCGCCGAGACGCTGGACAAGGTGCAGAGCGACATCAACGACCTGCTCACCGAGCGCCACAAGATCCAGCCCGGCGCCAACCCGGACTTCCAGATCCAGAACCTGACCTCCATCGCCCAGGCCAGCCAGAAGAGCAGCCAGACCTTCACCATCCTGCTGGCCGCCGTGGCCGGCGTCTCGCTGGTGGTCGGCGGCGTCGGCATCATGAACATCATGCTGGTGGCGGTGACCGAGCGAACGCGCGAGATCGGCTTGCGCATGGCGCTGGGCGCAACCCGCGGCGACGTGCTGGCCCAGTTCTCCCTCGAGGCCGTCACCCTGTCGCTGATCGGCGGTCTGGTGGGGCTATTCATGGGCGTGATCGCCGCCTTCATCGTCGGCATCGTCGGCGGCTGGCCCACCCAGATTCCGTCCTGGGCCGCGCCGGTATCGCTCGGATTCTCGATGTTCGTCGGCCTGGTGTTCGGGGCGTATCCCTCCTACCGCGCCGCCCAGCTCGACCCCATCGAAGCCCTGCGGCGGGACTAGGCCTCTTTAGCTTCTCTATCGCTCAAGCAAGATAATGGGGGTCGCAAGCGCGGCCCCCTTCGTCTATTCGGATGCCCGCACCTGCCGCTCAAATGACCGGCGGGCCAAAGGTTTTATATAATGACCGCCGCCTTTCTCGCCCCCGCAACCGAACGTCAGCCGCTGTCAGATCATCTGAAGCGCCTGCAATCGGAATCCATCGAGATCATCCGTGAGGTCGCCGCCGCCTTCGACAATCCGGTCATGCTCTATTCGATCGGCAAGGACAGCGGCGTCATGTTGCACCTGGCGGCCAAGGCGTTTTACCCGGGCAAGATCCCCTTCCCGCTGCTGCACGTCGACACCACCTGGAAGTTCGCCGACATGATCCGGCACCGCGATACGGTGGCGCAGCGCTATGGCGTCGATTTGAAGGTCTATATCAACGAGGACGGCGTGCGCCGCGGCATCGGCCCGATCGTCTCCGGCTCGTCGCTGCACACCCAGGTGATGAAGACCGAGGCGCTGAAACAGGCGCTGGACCTCT
>CAZJBC010000356.1:0-3000 GCA_964543805.1 uncultured Brevundimonas sp. | reverse complement strand
CGGCGGCGTTGTCGCCGCCCTGCTTATCGTCGAACTCGCGCATGGCGAAGGCCTGCAGCCGGTCGGACGGGCAATAGTGGCTGGCGCGCAGATACCGCAGCGCATCGACCGGCAGGTCGTGGATGGGCGTTCGCGCCAGGCCTGCCAGGCTGGTGATGCTGTGCGGGCGCTGGGCCAGCACCTCGTAATTGATCTCGACCTGACCCCTGGCGGTGAAGACGACCCGGCGCTCGCCGGTGGTCGGATCATCCTTGCGGATGATGTCGACGTGGGGCGAAATCGTCAGGCGCTCTTTCAGGATGGTCTGGTCTGTACTGTGCGCAGCCTCGATCAGCAGCAGCACCTCGGTGGGGTAGGCGAACTGGTAGACGAGGTGGGCCTTTGCCGCGATCCGCATGAATGAATGTCTCCGCGGACCACACAACGCGCCGCTTGGCGAACCGTTGCCCGAAAATGGGTGAGCCCCGCCATCGCACAGGCAAGGCCAGAAAAGCAAAAGCCTCTCTCCGGTTCGGAGAGAGGCTTAAGCCGTCGTTCGAATGCCGGCCTTGATCTAGCTCAGGCCGATCCAGCGCCCGCCTGCGCCGACCGTGACCCACACCAGGATGGTGGCGTAGGCGGTCATGCGCGCGAAGCTGTTGGACGTGGCCAGCGCGCCCTTGCCGAAGACGTTCAGCAGGGAAAGGCCGAAGATCCAGGCGCCGGACAGGTACATGAAAGTCTTGTTGACCATCATGTATTTCGCCGCGTCCAGATCCTCGCGGATGAAGATGTGGGTGATCACCTGCCAGACGACGATCAGGATCAGCAGGCCCACGCCATAGGTGACGCGCAGCTTGCCCTGCAGGGCGATGAACAGGATCAGCGCCCCGGCCCACATGATGTGGAACATGCCGACATTGGCGGTCGGCCGGATCGAGAAGGTGACCAGAGCCAGCAGCCACAGGATCATGGCCACGACCATGCCGATCTTGGCCGTGCCGTTGGCCTGGCCGTTGCCTTGCGCGACGGGGACCATTACGAAGTAGGTGAAGATCAGGCCGGCGAACATGGCGATCATCTTCACGGTGAATATCTCGCTGTTGTAGAGCTTGTCGGCGTTGCCGACGCCCATCAGCAGGCCGCTGCCGATGGCCAGCACGAAACCGATGTGCAGGAACCAGCGGGTGTTCTTTTCAATCACCGAGGCCGGCTCTTCGACCAGGCCGACGCCGATCAGGCGCAGGCTGGTGAGGATCACCGAGGCGCTGAAGGTGAACAGGCCCAGGAAGTGAACGATCTCGATATAGGCGAAGTAGGTGTTTACCCAGCTGGCCAGCGGCGTCTTTCCCAGGTGCGATTCCCAGTCCTTGACCTGGTGAATGTGCGCGAAGATAGCGTCCGGGCTGTCGGGAAGCAGGCTTCCAAGATTTGCAAGGATCATGACTATTTTGCCTCCGGCTTGGCGGCGCCAGCGGGCGCGGCGGTTTTGCCCTTCGGCGCATCGGCCGTCGGCGCGGGGGTGACGGGAGTGGCGGCGGCGACGGGCGCTGCCTCGGCGGCTTTCTTCTGGTCAGCCAGCTGTTTGTCGTAGTCGGCCTGGGTGACCGCGCCGAGCGGCGAGGTCGCGCATTCTTCGGTGAAGTTGATGAAGGCCGAGTGCGGCTTGCCGCATTCCAGGAAGTTGTAGGCGATCAGACGCCCGCAGCTCATCACCACCAGCCACGAGATCAGCGAGACGGCGCCCGAGAGGCGCGCCTTGGCCGGCGGCGTTTCCTGGGTGTCCCAGCTGGCCTGGTCCTTCTGGACCACCTTGTGGAAGATGTAGACGTTGAGAATGGCCACCACCAGGACGATCATCTTCAGGCGGAACCAGAAATTGTGGTAATAATCCTGAGGCTTGGCGAAGAACAGCATGGGCCCGGTGATCATGGCGATGACCATGGCCACCACCGTCAGCGGCAGCAGACGCTCGCTGAACACAGACACCGGCGTCTTGCGGAAGGTCCACCCCAGCAGGCGGGTGTCAACCAGTACAATGGTTCCGAAGAACAGCATCATGGTCAGAAGGTGGGTGCCCTCGAGCAGGCCCCAGGCGTTCAACGCCTCGTGCAGGGCGGCGCTGAAAGAGCGGCCGTAATGGGTCGTGTGCTCCCCGAAGTGGAATTGTATCCACTCAAAGAAGTCATTGCCCACGCTGTGCGCGGCTAGAAAACGGTTCAGCAAGATGTCTCCCCTCCCTGGCGGCTTTTCGGGCCGGCGCAAAAGGGAGTCCCCCCTGCATCCGGATAATTGCCGTCTCTTGATTGCACTCCCGGCCCGCCTCTAAGGCCGGAGCATGGATTCGCCTTAGCGCACCACGCCGCAAACGCCAAGACCGGTACGGTTACCGAATTTCGGTAACGTTACGGATCGCCGTCGCGCGAAGGGAGCGACAAACCAAAAACCCCTCTCCAGGGGGAGAGGGGTTCAGGGCCGGTTGGCTTGGAATATGGACGGTTAGCTGAGCCCGATCCAGCGGCCGGCGGCGCCGACCGTCACCCACACCAGGATGGTCGAATAGCCGACCATGCGGGCGAAGTTGTTGGAGCCGGGAACGCCGCCCTTGCCGAAGATATTGAGCAGGGACATGCCCAGCACCCACGCGCCGGTGATCAGCATGAAGGTGTGGTTGGCCTGCATGTAGGGATCACCCGCAGCTTCCAGGATGAAGATGTGGGTGACCACATTCCACACCACGAAGATGCCCACGATGCCGGCGGTGAACACCCAGCGCATTTTGCCCTGGATGGCGACGAAGGCGAT
This sequence comes from uncultured Brevundimonas sp., assembly GCA_964543805.1. Classification (GTDB taxonomy): domain Bacteria; phylum Pseudomonadota; class Alphaproteobacteria; order Caulobacterales; family Caulobacteraceae; genus UBA5005. The sequence goes on along the minus strand of CAZJBC010000356.1, from coordinate 216 downwards.
CAGAGCGCCGGCCGATAACACGTGGAACATGCCGTGGTTGGCGCCGGTCTTGACCGAGAAGAACACCAGCGAGATGACCCAGATGGCCATGGCGACAACGGCCGCGATGCGGGCGTTGCTGGTGGCTTCGCCGTCACGTTTGGCGACCGGGATCATTACGAAGTAGGCGAAGATGATGGCCGCCACGAGAGCGATCATTTTCAACAGGAAGGCGGC
>CAZJBC010000355.1:0-3021 GCA_964543805.1 uncultured Brevundimonas sp. | reverse complement strand
CCGAGCCGGTATCGATGCGACCCTGGGCGGACTCGGTGATGCGGCGTTCGACGCCTGGTTAAACGATTTCTATCCCCGCGCCGTGGCCACAGGGCTGCCGGAAGAGCTGTTGATACGCGAGCTGGCCAATCTGAAGCCCGACCCGGCCGTGATCGCCGCCGACCGCAACCAACCGGAAATCGCCCGCCCCGTCAGCGCCTATGTGAAGGGCGCCGTCTCCGACGCCCGGGTGGCGACCGGGATCGCCAAGAAAGCCGAACTGACCTGGCTGGCCGATGTCGAGGCCCAGTATGGCGTCCCGCCCCAGGTGCTGATCGCCCTGTGGGGGCTGGAATCCTCGTTCGGCGCGGTGCAGGGCGATTTCGACGTTATCCGCACCACCGCCACCCTGGCCGCTGATGGCCGCCGCCGGCCGCTGTTCGAGGCAAGCCTCCTGGCCGCCCTGCGCATCATCGCCCTGGGCGAGGCCACGCGCGCCCAGCTGAAGGGCTACAACGGCGGGGCCATGGGCCAGACCCAGTTCGCGCCCGCCGATTATCTGCGCACCGCCGTCGACGGCGACGGCGACGGCAAGCGCGACATCTGGGGCTCGACGCGAGACGCCCTGACGTCCGCCGCCAACTTCCTGGCCAAGGCAGGCTGGAAACGCGGCGAGTCCTGGCAGCGCGAGGTCACCCTGCCCGAGAGCTTCGACTACAGCATCGTCGAGGGCCCGCGTCAGGCGCCGTCCGTCTGGGTGGACGCGGGCGTGCGCACGACCGATGGCGCGGGCTGGACGGCGGCGGACGCGGCCTCGCAGGGCCAGCTGATCACGCCGTCGGGCGCCGGCGGCCCGGCGTTCCTGGTGTTTCCCAACCACTTTGCCCTGCGCGCCTATAACAACTCCACCTCCTATGCCCTGGGCGTGGGCCTGCTGGCCTCGCGCATCGGCGGCGAGCGGGGCGTGATCAGGGCCTGGCCGCAGGAGACGGGCCTGTCCACCGCCGAGCGCACCGGCGCCCAGAACGCCCTGGCCCAGCTGGGCTACGATCCCGGCGGCGTCGACGGAATCATCGGCGTCGGCACCCGGGCGGCCTTGCGCAAATGGCAGCAGGCGCGCGGGCTGGTGGCGGACGGCTATCTGACGCCAGAATTGTCCCACCGCCTGCAGGCCGAGGCCGCCGCCGCGGGGCCCGCGCTGCCGCCCTCGAACTAGAACCCGCTCGACGCGTCGTTCCGCTCAACGGACTTGGCGGTCTGGCGTTCCGTGGTCGGCGCAACCCCGGCAAGACGCAGCAAGGGCTCACGAACCACATAGATCGCCATGGCGCCCAGGATCACCACGTTCATTACATAGGGTCCCGGCCGGAAGTGCTGGTAGACGAACACGAACAGGGGCGCGGCCACCGTGTTCAGGCCAATGACCGCCGAGACCGCGCCGGCCGCCCGGGCCTGATCCTTTTCCGGCACGGCCAGCGAGGCGCCGGCCGTGAAACCTGGCCGCGCGAAGCCATAGCCCAGGCTGGACAGGGCGAACGCCACGACCAGCATCCAGAAGCTGGGCGTGAACGCAGTGATGACATTGGCGATGGCGGCCAGGATCACGCCCCAGCGCAGCAGGACGCGCGGGCCCAGCTTGAACACCCGGATCAGGCCCCACTGGGCGAAGAGGCCGGCCAGGGCGCCGGCGATCATGGCTATGGCGGTGAAGGGCTGGGCGGCCATGGGCGCAATGTGCAGGGTGTCGATGATCAGAAAGCCCAGGGTCTGGTACTGAGCCGTCTGGCAGGTTGAGACCAGGAACCCGTAGATCAGGAACGGCCGCACGCGCGGGTCCTTCCACATCGGATGGGCTGGCGCTGTGTGATGTGCGGCGGGATGGACGGCGTGACCGGGGATCGGCCAGGTCTCCGGCAGCCGGGTCACGACCCAGACCATCACCCCCAGCGCCATCAGGGCAAAGGCGAAGGTCGGTCCCGCCAGGCCCAGGATGGGAAACAGGAACATCGGCGCGATCGCCGGGCCGATGATGGTGCCCAGGCCGAACGAGCCCGCCAGGCCCGCGATCAGATCGGTGCGTTTCTGGCCGTGAGAGCGGTCGGTCAGATAGGCCTGGCTGGCCGGCGGCGCCGCCGATCCCAGCCAGCCAAACAGGGCCCGCGACAACAGGAACGCTACAAAGATCAGGCCCACCGGCAGGATGCGCAGGCCGCCGACGAAAATAACGCCCGTGCACAGCAGCATCGAGATCGCAAAACCGACCAGCCCCAGAACCATCAGCGGCTTTCGCCCGCGCACATCCGCCCGCTTGGCCCAGTGGGGCGCGCCGGCCGCCCACAGCAGGGCCGACAACGAATAGATCGCCGCCACCAACCAGTCCTGGACGCCGATCTCGCGGCCGATGGCAGGCAGCACCGACTGCAGGCCCGTATTGCCCACGGCGGTCACGAACGAGACGGAAAAGACAATGGCGAACGCGCCCTTGGCCAGGGTTTCGCGCGGGCCTTCGTGGGGATCGGAAGCGTCGTCGGCCAATTCAGCACGGTCCAAATGAAAACCCGGAATTAAGCATTAACGGCCAAGGTCGGGTTCGAACACCCACCTTACCCGCGCGGACCCCTACATGTTTCAGATCATCGGCATCGTCCTGTTGTTCGCGCTGGTGTTCGGCAGCTTCATCATTTCCGGCGGAAAGATGGGCGTCATCATCGAAGCGGCGCCCCACGAGCTGATGGCCATTCTGGGCGCAGCGATCGCCGCCTTCCTGATCTCCAACTCGACCACCACCCTGAAGAAAACGCTGGGCGGCTTTGGCAAGATCTTCAAAGGCCCCAGCTGGAAGGCCAGCGACTATACCGACCTGCTCAGCCTGCTCTTCCTGCTGACCAAGACTATGAAGTCCAAGGGCGTCATCGCGCTCGAAAGCCACATCGAGAATCCGCACGATTCGACGATCTTTTCCCGCTACCCCAAGATCGTGAAGGACCACTTCGCCGTCGATTTCATCTGCGACACCCTGCGGATGATGACCATGAACCTGGA
>CAZJBC010000354.1:0-3024 GCA_964543805.1 uncultured Brevundimonas sp. | reverse complement strand
GTCCGCTCAGACCGCTCCGGGCCAACAGATCGCCAATCCGCCGGGCGAGCTTATCTCCAATGCGGGGTGGGAGTGCGTGCAGGGCGCCCAGGTCACGGACGGAACCCTTGTACTCAAGGGAGGCGCGGCGGGCTATTCGACGGTCAATGACAATGCGGTCCGACTCGAGACAGGATCGGACGTCACGATCTCGCTCACGCTTGAGGCGAACGGCGGCGAGCCTGGCTTTTCGGGTCTGAGCTTCTGGAACGGGCTGCCGCCTGCCGGAGACGCCGCCAACTGGTACGCGACTGCGGCGAAAGTCCAGGTTGGCCTGGTGGGAGCTCGCCCCTCTCTCCGCGTCTACGATGGAACAAGCAATATGCCGGCGTTCCAGTTCACGGCCCCGCCGCCAGCGGCGCCAGGCCCGGTTTCTCTCTCGGTCGGCCGCGAAGGCGGCGACCTTGTTCTGCGCATTGCGGGCGCCGAGGTCGCGAGGACGAAGGTCGTCGGCTCTCTGACCGGTGGCCCGCTCTACTTCGGGCCCATCACTTCGATGAACAAAAGCGTCACCGTCCGGCGCTTTGCCGTCACCGATGGGGCGCACCCGAACGGCGCGCCGATTGTGCGTGCGGTTGGAACGGCGAGCCCCTCGGCCGCCACGATGACGTTGAAGGCCGCGGCCGCTGCGCGGGGCCGCGAGATCGGCGTCGGGTTGACCCAGCGGCCGTTGGCGTGGTCCCCGGCCGTCCGCGACGTCGCCGCACGCGAGTTCAATCTGCTCTCGGGCATTAATCAGTTCACCTTCATCCAGATGCGGCCGGCGCGCGATCAATACCGCTTCTGCGGCGCCGACCAGCTGGTCGCGTTCGCGCAGGCCAATCACGTGCCGGTGCATGCCGGGTCGGGCCTGCTGTGGGGCCGAAACCCCGATTGGCTGACGCAGGGCAATTTCAGCCGCGATGAGCTCATCAACATCATGCACGAGCACATCTCGACCGTGGTCGGCCGGTATCGCGGCCGCGTCAAAATCTGGAACGTCGTCAATGAAGTGCACGACAACCTTGGCGGTTTCGAGAAGGGCGATCAGCAGATCTGGATGCGCGTCATCGGTCCCGAATACCTCGACATGGCGTTTCGCTGGGCGCACGAGGCCGATCCGCAGGCGATACTCGTCTTCAACAGCTACAACGACGAAGGCACGGTTTGCGCCGCCAACTGCGGCCAGGGCCGGCCGCCCGGCAGCTCCGACCTCAAGGCGGACGGGCTGTATAATACGGTAAAAGGCATGCTCGCGCGCGGCGTGCCCATCAATGGCGTGGGCATGCAGACCCATCGCGGCGACTTTCAGCGCTACCCGGACGTGGACCCCAATTCCATCGCCGCGCAGATGAAGCGGCTCGGCGATCTTGGATTGAGCGTCTACATCACCGAGATGGATGCGCCGATGGTCAAACCGGTGACGCCTGCGAAACTGGCCAGTCAGGCGAGCCTCTACAGCAACATGCTGAAGACGTGCCTGGCGGCGCCCAACTGCAAGAGCCTCATCGTCTTTGGCGTGGACGACGGGGGCTGGAGCGAGCCGCCGGCCTTTGCGCGCTCGGGCCAGATGAACGTCGGCCAGATGACCGCGCCGCTGCTGTTCGACGCCGACTTCAAGCCCAAGCCGGCCTATGACGCGATGCTGGCGGCGCTGCAGGGAAGATGAAAGGAACAGGTTCCCGGCGCGAATTGACGCTCCCCTGAAGTTATTGTCACATGCCGTGAAAGGGAGGCCGGGGTGGCGGAGCTCTTTGAGGCGGCCGAAAGGGACGAAAGCGAACCGGCGGCGGCGGTGCAAACCAACAATGCGGCCGTGACCAAGGCGCTCGACCGCGCAAGCAGGCGTAGGCGCAAGCCTCAGTCGGGCGATGAGGTCGACCGGTTCCTGGCCAAACAGGAAGCCCTGATCGACATGTAGGTGCGTCATCTGGACGTCCAGCTGCATCACATGAGGCTCAAGCATGGCCTCGACCGGTTGCGCTTCATCACCCAGGCCGGCGCTCTACTGGTCGGGGCCCTTGTCCTCGTCGGCCTGGCCTGGCTGGCCTTCGACGCCGCCCGCGCCGACGGCCTGGTCATCCGCCCGTTCTCCGTACCGCCGGCGCTGGCCCAGCGCGGCGTGACCGGCGAGGCGGTGGCCGCCGAGATCGCCGACCATATGGGCGAGATGGCGCAGACCGCCCGCTCCAGCGAGGCCCAGCGGCGGGTCGCCGCGGCCAGGAGCGAAATCTCGATCGAGATTCCCGAGACCGGCATATCCGTTTCGCAGCTGGAGCAGTGGCTGACCGAAAAGCTCGGTCACCAGCGGCGCGTGACCGGCGAGTTGATGAGCGCGCCGGACGGGACCCTGGTGCTCAACGCTCGCGATGACGACACGCCGCTGGCCGAGCAGCGCGGCGGGGAAGCCGACCTTTCCGGCCTGCTGCAGAAGACGGCGGAAGACCTTTACAGCCGCGAACAGCCAGCCAGCTACCAGGCCTATCTCAACCGCGCCGGCCGTTTCGAGGACCTGCGCAAATGGCTGACCGCGCGCACGACCTCAACCGACCGCCAGGTCCGCGCCCTGGCCTATATGGGCCTGGCCAGCGCTAACCTCACGAGCGACCTTATGGAGTCCAGGGGGCTGCAGGAAAAGGCCATCGCCACCGATCCCAAGGCCTCGCCGCGCGGGCTCTTCAACCTGGCGGGGTCTGAGTTCAGTCTTGGACACACCGAGCGCGGGATGCAACTGATCGCCCAGGACATTGCTCAGCTCAGCGACTCAGCCAATTTCCCCACGCTCGCGCCCGACGTTCGTAAGCAATTTCTGCGAGACGACCGAGCGATGAACGCTGCGCGGCGAGGGAACAATCTGGCGGTCCTCGCCATGCACCGCGAGGCGGCCGTCAACGCGCAGCTCGGCTTTGCCATTGGTCAGTCCTTTGACCTCAACATTTCCCAGGACCTTGCGGCCCTTCACGACGTGGCCGGTGCGCGCCGGGCCCTGGCGGCGTTCGACCCGGA
>CAZJBC010000353.1:0-3025 GCA_964543805.1 uncultured Brevundimonas sp. | reverse complement strand
GGTTTGTCGCCCGCCTCAGGCTCTTCCTCAAAGGCGGCGTCAGCCTCGGCGGCGCACAGTGCGGCGTAGAGTTCGGCCATGCCTTCGCCGTGTTCGGCAGAAATCTGGATCGGCTCGCCGAAACCAAGCTCAAAGCCCTCCATGGCGCCCTGTTCGCCTGCCTTGCCCTCGGCCTTGTTGGCGGCCAGCAGCACCGGTTTGCCGCTGCGGCGCAGGATCTCGGCAAAGACGTGGTCGTCAGGACGCACGCCATCGCGGGAGTCCATCAGGAACAGGCACACCTGCGCCTCTTCAACGGCCAGCTGGGTCTGTTCGCGCATGCGCGATTCCAGGCTTTCGTCGGTGATGTCTTCGAACCCGGCGGTGTCGATGAGGATCAGGTCCAGGTCGCCCAGCCGCCCCGGCGCGAAGCGGCGGTCGCGGGTCACGCCCGGCTGATCATCCACCAGGGCGAGCTTCTTGCCCGCCAGGCGGTTGAACAGGGTGGACTTGCCGACATTCGGGCGTCCGACGATGGCGATTTTCAGCGCCATGTCCCGGCGACTCCCTTGTCAGTCTAGCGCAGCGCGACCAGCTCGCCGTTATCGAGCATGATATAGACCAGCCCTCCCGCCGCGATCGGCGTGATCAAGGCCGGCGCACCCAGCTTGAGAGTCTTTTCAATGGCGCCGGTCTTGGGATCCAGCGCCGCCGCATAACCCGCGCTGGAGACCGTGATCAGCCGGTTGGAAGCCAGGATCACGCCGGTCCAGTAGGTGCGGGTGTTGACGTTGTTGCCAAGACCCAGAAAGCCGCTGCGTTTGGAGTTGACCGTCTGTTTGGCGTTGAGATCGCTGATCCAGAAGATCTGGCCGGTCTGGCGGGATATGCAGATGACCTCGCCGGCCTTGGAGACGATGTAGACCACATCGCCCGCCGCCCAGGGGCTTGCCGTGGTGATGATCGGCAGCTGCCAGCGCGGCTGGCCGGTGCGCAGGTCGATCGCGGCGAACGCCCCCGAATGGCCGCCCGCATAAACGTCGCCCTTGTAAATGATGGGCCGCCCGGCGATGTCGCGAATTTCCGACAAGGCCGTGGTGCGGCTGGCGTGGGTCAGGTTGCCGGTCCACAGCTCGGTGCAGTTGGACGACTGGATGGCCGAGATTTCGCCCGAGGCGAAGGAGGCCACGACGGTCGTTCCCGAAAGCGCCGGGCTGCTGGCCTGAAGAATACGGGCCGGTTCAACCAGAGCTTCGTACTGGCAACCCGGGGATCCGTCGGCGGTGTTGAACGACTGAAGTTCGTTGTTGGTGTTGACCGCAAATACCTTGCCGTTGCCGACCGTGGGCGCCGAGTGAATGGGCGCCGGCACCGCGGCGCCGGAGGCGCGCCAGATCTGCGCGCCCGTTCCAGCGTCCAGGGCGGCGACAAACCGGTAGCCCGAGGTGACGTAAAGGCGCCCGGCGTCGTAGGCCAGGCCGCCGCCGAAGGCGCGATAGTCTTCGTAGGCGCTGGCCTTGATGAAGGGCAGCTTCACCGTCGGCAGGAAATCGAGATCCCGGCCTCTCGGCGTCAGGTCCGCCGCCCACAGGGGCGCGCCGGTCACCGCGTTGGTTGCCGTGACCTTGGCGGCGGCGTCGAGGGTGTAGATACGGCCGCCGACCACGACCGGCGGAGCGGTGATGAACTGGGAACTGCTGGAACTGCGGCCGACCTTGCGCTTCCAGGCGATCTGGAAGGCGGGCGCGGCGGCGACATGTTCGACAGACTGTTCGGGCGTGCCCCCGGGCAAGGGCCAGGAATCCATGGGCGCCGGGGGCGGCAGGAAGAACCCGACCCCCTGCAGGGCCGGCGCGACGCTGACCTGCTGATCGGGCGCGACCAGCGGCAGGCGGATCGTTCCCGGCGGCTCGGCGTTCACCGACACCTTCGGCTGAAGAACGTGCATCTTCTCAAGCGTATTGCAGCCCGCCAGACCCGTAACAGCGACGGAAATGAGCAAGGCCCGGGCGGAAAACTTCATTGAGCCGGGGCTCCCTGGCCTTGCTGGCTCATAAGCTGCTGAAGGATGTCGGCGTTGTTGCCGCCGGGCGGAGCTGGGGGCGGAAGGGCGCGGATGGCTTCAACCATTTTTGGCAGATCGGCGGCGGCGCCGGAATCGATCAGCTGGATGGCGCCCTGGGCGCGGTCGGTCATGGCCGGGGGCGCATCGACGGCGGTCGTCAAGGCCACGAAGTCATTGCGGGCTTCCTGGATCTTGCCGGCGCGCAGCTTGGCCCAGGCGAGGTCTTCGCGGGCGGCCATGCTGAACGGGCGTTTACGGTCGGTCAGGGGTTTCAAGCGCGCCTCAATCTCTGCATAGGGCGCGGTATCAATGAGGGTCCGGGCGGATTTAAGGCGCGCCAGGTCGGCGAAAATTTGCCCTTCCGGCGTCTTGGGCGCGGCGTCGGCGGACTGGGTGAACAAGGCCGCAGCGTCCTGGTCGCGGCCCTGCGACTGACGAATGGCCGCCTGCTGGGTCAGCGCCAGATATTTGTAGATCGGCGTTCCCTTCTGGGCGATGTCGGCGAAGGCGGCGAAGGCGCCTTCATTGTCGCCGTGCTGCAGGGTCGTCAGCGCCTTCTCGTAACTTTCGGCCGCGTGACTTGTGCGATTGGTGCTCCAGACGTTGTAGCCGATATAGCCGCCGCCGATCACCAGGATGCCGATCACCAGGCCCAGGGCCCAGGGCAGCAGCTTCATACCCAGCTGCTTGTATTGCTCCACGCGAAGCTGTTCTTCAACTTCTTCAAAAAGATCGACCACGATAAGGCGCTCCGCGAGATCGGCTGAACCGGATTGGAATTTGCGCGGAACCTATAGTGTAGAACCGCAGGCCGCAAACGCCGGTTTTGAAAAAAGTGAGCGCGTTCCGAAAAGTGAGGACCGGTTTTCGGAAAATAACGCGCGACAAGGCATAAGTTCAGAGTTGCAAACCGATTCCAGCCGTTCTCGGCTCTAGGTTTTCTTGCTGAAATAGGTCTCAGCCTGGCCCGGAAAGGCGCGC
>CAZJBC010000352.1:0-3034 GCA_964543805.1 uncultured Brevundimonas sp. | reverse complement strand
GCCGGGATGCGTCGCCCCGAAAACCCGCGTATGGGGGGCCATGGCCATTGTCGATCTTTCGCAGCTGCCCCGCGGCGCGCCCTTGTTCGGCCTGGACCTGGGCACGAAAACCATCGGCGTGGCCGCCAGCGACGTATCCTGGATGATCGCCTCGCCTCTGGAGACGATCGCAAAGGGCAAGTTCTCCGACGACGCGGCGGCCCTGTTCCGGCTGATGGGCGGTCGCGGCGCGCAAAGCCTGGTCATCGGCCTGCCGATCAATATGGACGGCACCGAAGGCGCCCGCTGCCAGTCGGCCCGCGCCTTTGCCCGCAACCTCTTGCGGCTCAAGGAAATGCCAATCGCCTTTTGGGACGAGCGCCTGTCCAGCGCCGCCGTCAACCGCATGATGATCGAGGAAATGGACTTAACGCGCGGCCGCCGCGCCCAGATCGTCGACAAGCTGGCCGCCGCCTACATCCTGCAGGGCGCCCTGGACCGCCTTCGTACTTAAGCACAAAATGTAATTGACATTTGCTAAGCGGTCCGCGATTTCAGGGACTCATGGAAATCGGGAACAGGATCGCGGCGGCCCGCAACTACAAGGGCTGGTCGCAGGCCAGGCTGGCTGAGGCGGTCGGCCAGGCCCAGACCACCGTTTCCTCGTGGGAACGCGGCCGCACCGAGCCTTCCCGCGCCGACGTCGCTCGTATCGCCGAAGCGCTGGGCGTACCCAACCTGGAGTCCGATTCGCGCCGACAGCAGGCGCCGGACGAAATCGATCAAACTATTCGCGGGCGGCTGTTTTTGTTTCCCAGGCAACACTTCCTGTCTGTTCATGACCTGAACCGGCCCCAGGCTGAGGCGCTGATCGACCTGTCCGACGCCTTCGTCGCTCTTTCGCGCCAGCGGGCCAAGCACACTGATCTTTTGGCCGGCCGCACCCTCGTCAATCTGTTCTTCGAGAATTCCACCCGCACCCAGGCCTCCTTTGAGATCGCCGCCAAGCGGCTGGGCGCCGATGTGATCACCATGAACCCCGGCGCCTCGTCCATCGCCAAGGGCGAGACCCTGATCGACACCGCCGCGACGCTGAACGCCATGCAGCCGGATCTGCTGGTCATCCGCCACAAGTCGTCGGGCTCGGCCTCGCTGCTGGCGCAGAAGGTCGACGGCAGCGTTATCAACTCCGGCGACGGACAGCACGAACACCCGACCCAGGCCTTGCTCGACGCTCTGTCGATCAAGCGCGCCTTTGGGCATGTCGAAGGCCTGAGCGTCGCCATCTGCGGCGACATCCTGCATAGCCGCGTCGCCCGCTCGAACGTCGGCATGCTGCAATTGCTCGGCGCCCATGTGCGGCTGATCGCGCCAAAGACCCTGATCCCGTCCCAGGCCGACCGCTGGGGCTGCGAGATCTTCACCGACATGCGCGCCGGCCTGGAAGGCTGCGACGTGGTGATGATGCTGCGCCTGCAGCTGGAGCGCATGCAGGGCGGCTTCGTGCCGTCGACCCGGGAATATTTCCGCTTCTTCGGCCTCGATCGCGAAAAACTGGCCTTCGCCAAGCCGGGCGCGAAGGTCATGCACCCGGGCCCGATGAACCGCGGCGTCGAGATCGACTCCGACGTCGCCGACGATCCGGCCATCAGTCTGATCCAGGACCAGGTGGAGATGGGCGTCGCGGCGCGGATGGCGGTGCTGGCCAGCCTGGCGACCCGCCTGGGGAACATCCGATGATCCGCCCCATCGCCTTCACCAATGTGCGCCTTGTCGACCCTGAGAGCGGCTACGACGGCCCCGGCGGCGTGCTTGTGCGCGATGGCGTCATCGCCGACGTGTTCAAGGGCGCGGCTATCCCTGTCCTCGGCCCCGATGTTCAGGTGATCGACGGCAGCGGCCACATGCTCTGCCCCGGTCTGATCGACCTGCGCGTCAAGACCGGCGAGCCTGGCTCGGAAACAAAAGAGACCCTGAAGTCGGCAAGCCGCGCTGCGGCCGCGGGCGGGGTGACTTCCATCGTCGTCCAGCCCGACACCAATCCGGTGGTCGATGACCCCGCCGTGGTCGACTTCATCCTGCGCCGGGCCCGCGACATCGAGCTGGTGCACGTCTATCCAGCCGGCGCGGCGACGCGCGATCTCGGCGGCCAGGAGATGGCCGAAATCGGCCTGATGAAGGATGCGGGCGCCGTTTACATCACCGACGGTGATAAGCCGATCGTCGATTCCAAGGTCTTTCGCCGCATCCTGACCTATGCCTCCGGGTTCGGCATGATGGTCGCCCACCGGCCCGTCGATCCCTGGCTGTCGAAAGGCTCGGCCGTCAACGCCAGCGAGTTCGCCGGCCGCTATGGGCTGCCGTCGGTGGCGGTCATCGCCGAGCGGATCATGCTGGAGCGGGACCTGGCCATCGCCGAGGTCACCCGCGCCCGGCTGCTGGTCGACCAGATAACCTGCGCCGATGCGCTGGAAAGCCTGGCGCGCGGCAAGGCCAAGGGGATCGATGTGGTGGCCTCAGCCTCGATCAACCACCTGTCGTTTAACGAACTGGACGTCGGCGACTATCGCACCTTCGCCAAGCTGGATCCGCCGTTGCGCGCCGAGGATGATCGTCAGGCGCTGATCCAGGCCCTGGCCAGCGGACTGGTGGACATTGTCGTCTCGGCCCACACGCCCGAGCCGGCGGAGAGCAAACGCCTGCCCTTTGACGAGGCCGCGCCGGGATCAGTCGGTCTCGAGACCCTGCTGCCCGGCCTGCTGACGATCTACCACGACGGCCAGATGCCGCTCGTCGACCTGATCGCCACGGTCACCGTCAAGCCGGCCAACCTGCTGGGCCTGAAGGCCGGCCGCATCACCAAGGGTTCGCCCGCGGACCTGATCCTGGTTGACCTCGGCGCACCCCGCCTGATCGACGCCGACAAGCTGCTGTCGAAATCCAAGAACTCGGCCTTCGACGGGCGCCGGCTGCAGGGGCAGGTGAAGATGACCCTTGTCGACGGGCGGGTGGAGTTTGGGGGCTAATTTTTGACCCGATCTGCACCCGGGCGTGA
>CAZJBC010000351.1:0-3041 GCA_964543805.1 uncultured Brevundimonas sp. | reverse complement strand
CGGTGATAGCGATCGGGTCGGCGCCGACGGCGGTCAGGTTGCGCCAGGCCTCGGCAACGGCCTGTTTGCCGCCTTCGTAGGGGTCGTTCTGGACGTAGCGCGGCGTGCAGTCGGATGTCACCGCCAGACCCTTGCGGGTGCCGTGGACGCGGACGATGCCGGCGTCAGCGCCGGTGGCCGAATCCTCGAGCGTATCGGCCATGACGTGCCGGTCGTACTGTTCCCACAGCCAGCGCTTGGAGGCGACATCGGGGCAGCTGATGATCTTGAAGATCGCATCGGCCCAGTCGGCGGGGGCGGGAATCTGGCCAGGGTCGAGCCGGGGATGCTTGACCGGTTCGGTCCAGGGGCGATCGTAGAGCGGCGCGTCATCGGACAGCGGCGACAAGGGGATATCGCAGACGATCAGGCCCTTGTGCTTCAAGACGATATGGCCGGTCTCGGTGGTCCAGCCGATGACGGCGGCGTCCAGGCCCCACTTTTCAAAAATGGCGTGGCCTTCATGCTCGCGGCCGGGCTTGAGGATGGCCAGCATCCGCTCCTGGCTCTCCGACAGCATCATTTCATAGGCGGTCATGCCCTCTTCGCGCTGGGGCACCATGTCGAGATCAAGCTCGATGCCGACGCTGCCCTTGCCGGCCATTTCGACCGAGGACGAGGTCAGGCCGGCCGCGCCCATGTCCTGGATGGCGGCGACGGCGCCGGTCTTCATCAGCTCCAGCGTCGCCTCGATCAGCAGCTTTTCCGCAAACGGATCGCCGACCTGAACGGTGGGGCGCTTTTCGTCGGAGTCCTCGTCGAATTCTGCGCTGGCCATGGTCGCGCCATGGATGCCGTCACGGCCCGTCTTGGAGCCGAAATAGACCACAGGCAGACCGGCGGCGGGGGCGGCGGAATAGAAGATCTTGTCGGCGTCGGCCAGGCCCACGCACATGGCGTTGACCAGGATATTGCCGTCATAGCCTTTGTGAAAATTCGTCTCGCCGCCGACGGTCGGCACGCCGACGCAGTTGCCGTAACCGCCGATGCCGGCCACCACGCCTTCGACCAGGCGGCGGGTTTTCGGATGCGACGGATCGCCAAAGCGCAGCGCGTTGAGCAGGGCGATGGGCCGCGCGCCCATGGTAAAGACATCGCGCATGATGCCCCCGACGCCCGTGGCCGCGCCCTGGTAGGGCTCGATGTAGGAGGGGTGATTGTGGCTCTCCATCTTGAAGATGCAGGCCTGGCCGTCGCCGATGTCGACCACCCCGGCGTTCTCGCCCGGGCCGCAGATGACGCGCGGTCCCGTGGTCGGGAACTTGGCCAGATGTTTGCGCGAGGACTTGTAGGAACAGTGCTCGGACCACATCACGCTGAACACCCCCAGCTCGACCTCATTGGGCTCGCGGTTCAGGCGTTTGAGGATGACGTCATATTCTTCGGCCTTGAGCCCGTATTCGCGGGCAAGCTCGGCCATCGGCTTGGGCTGGGAGGTCATGGGTCGGGTTCTAACGCGGGCGCGGGGATTCTGCCATTGCCGCGGCGCGACTTTGCGCGATTGCGTGAAAGCTGGGCAATTCGCGATCGTGGAAAATCTTCAAGCGTGGCTATTTGCTCTGCAAAATCAATCGGAACAATCCGCAGGGCTGTGCAGTTTTGGATGGGCTGAGACTAAGGGAGACCAAGGTCTCGGCGCCCCTTTCAAGCCCCTAGAGAAGGACGGTACGCCATGGGAACCCAAACCCCCAATCAGAACAACCAGCAAAACAAACAAGGCCAGCAAGGCCAGCAAGGCGAGCAGCAACAACAGCGCCGCGAAGGCCAGCAAAACGAGCAAAGCCAGCAAAACAAGCAAGGCGAGCGCGACCAGCAAAATCGCTAGGCCGGAGCCGGCGGCTGGCTATCTGAGCGGTCGCTTAAGTTCGGCAACAGGGCCGTCCCGGAAACGGGGCGGCTTTTTGCCGGGCGCTATCCCAGGACGCTGCGGAACAGCACCGCGCCGTCGATGGAGCCCAGTTCGGCCTCGAAGGCGCGGTCCGGGTGAGGCATCATGCCCAGCACATTGCCCGCCTCGTTGATGATGCCAGCGATATTGCGGGCCGAGCCGTTGGGGTTTTCGCCGGAATAACGGAACACTACCTGGCCCTGGCCTTCGAGCCGCTCCAGCGTGTCTTCCTCGGCGAAGAAGTTGCCTTCGCCATTGCCGATGGTCATGCGCGCCGTGCGGCGCTCGCCGAAGGCTGCGGTAAAGCGGGTGTTGCCGTTGACGATCTCCAGATCGACCGGCTTGCAGATGTATTTCAGCTTTTCGTTGCGCAGCAGGGCGCCGGGCAAGAGGTGCGCCTCGCACAGGATCTGAAAGCCGTTGCAGATGCCGAGCGTCGGCACGCCATCGTTGGCAGCCGCAACCACCGCCTTCATCACCGGGCTTTGCGCCGCCATGGCCCCGCAGCGCAGATAGTCGCCATAGGAAAACCCGCCGGGCAGGACGATCAGATCCAGGCCCTTGGGCAGCTGCGGCTCGGCATGCCAGACCATCTCGACCTTGGCGCCGGTCGAGCGCTCGACGCCGACGGCGCAGTCGCGGTCGCAGTTGGAACCGGGGAAGACGATGACGGCGGCTTTCACCTCAGGCCAGCTCCACCCGGTAGCTCTCGATCACGGTGTTGGCCAGCAGGCGCTCGCACATGGCCTTGACGTCGGCCTCGGCCTTGGCCGTATCGCCGGCCGGCAGGTCAAACTCGATGGTCTTGCCGACGCGCACGTGATCGACGCCGCCAAAGCCCAGGCCATGCAGGGCGCCCTCGATGGCCTTGCCCTGAACGTCCAGTACGCCGGGCTTCAGAAAGACCTGAACCTTGGCCCTCAATGCAGTCCTCCCTGAATCACGGTCGGCATGTCCTTCATGATGCCAAGGCGCCGGGCCACCTCGGTGTAGCTTTCGATCACATTGCCCAGGTCGCGGCGGAAGCGATCCTTGTCGAGCTTTTCATTGGTGGTCGAATCCCACAGCCGGCAGCTGTCGGGGCTGATCTCGTCGGCCAGGATGACCCGCGAGA
>CAZJBC010000350.1:0-3046 GCA_964543805.1 uncultured Brevundimonas sp. | reverse complement strand
CCCGGGCGCCCAGACTGTCTCCACCGCCGCCGACGCCGATCTGGCCCTGCGCGAGGCCATGAGCCGCCTTGCGCCGGGCGAGGCCGCCTCCGAGGTGGCCAAGGCGCTGGGCCTGCCCCGGCGCGATCTCTATCGCCGGGCGCTGGCCCTCAAGGACGCCCGGTGAACGCGCGACGGCGGGCCAGAGGCGCGGCGGCGCGCCAGTCCGGCCGCCGGGCGGAATGGACGGCGGCGCTGTGGTTGATGCTCAAGGGCTACCGCATCCTCGGCTTTCGCCTGAAGACCCGGGCCGGCGAAATCGACCTGCTGGCGCTGAAAAAGGATGTGCTGGCCGTGGTCGAGGTCAAGCAGCGCGCCACCTTGGAAGCGGCCCTGGAATGCGTGGCCCCGGAGCAGCGTGAGCGCCTGCGCCGGGCGGGTCGGATCCTGGCCGCTGGCCGCGCCGCCTTTCGGGGCCTGACCGTGCGTCTTGACCTGGTCGCGCTTGCGCCCGGGCGCGTCCCGCGTCACATCCCCGATGCGTGGAAGGATGAGGCTGGCAGTCTGTGACTCGCGACGAGACCGAAGAAATCCTGCGCCGCCTGGGCCAGGCCCCGGCCGAGAGCTTCGATCTGTTCGAGGTCGCCCTGACCTGCGCCCTGCACGAGGACCCTTCCCGTGATCCCGCCATGGCCCGCGCCGTCGCCGCCGTGGCGGCCAAGAAGCTGACCGATCAGCTGACGGCCGTGCGCCGCGAGGAAGCTCTGGCCGATGTCATGGCCGGCGAGATGGGCTTTGACGGCGACCTGATCAGCTATGACCACCCGGCCAACGCCGACCTGATCAGCGTGGCCGAGCGCCGGCGCGGCCTGCCGGTGGCGCTGGGGGTCTTCTACATCGCCGCCGCCCGCCGCTGCGGCCTGCCGATCGCCGGCGTCGATTTTCCCGGCCACTTCCTGTTGCGGGTCGAGACCGACGAGGGCCCGGTGGCCATCGACCCGTTCAGTCAGGGCCGGCTGGTGCTGCCCTCCGAGCTGACCGCGCGCGCCCTGCAGGCGGGCCTGACGCCCGGCGTCGCCGATCGTCTGGAAGAGCTGATGGCGCCGGTCAGCGATCGCACCGTGGCCATGCGGCTGGAGAACAACATCTTCGCCCGCGCCGCGGCCCGGGGCGACTATCCGCGCGCCGAACGCTCGGCCCTGCGCCGGGCCCTGATTGATCCCAATGACCACCGCCCCTGGCTGGACGTCGCCGCCGCCCGCGAAGGCCAGGGCGCCCTGGCCGGCGCCCTGCAGGCCCTGGCCATGGCCCAGACCCTGGATGGTGGGGCAGCCATTGCGGCGCGGGCGGCCAGGGAGCGGGTCAGGTTGAAGCTGAACTAGGTTTCAAGAACCCGGATTGCCCCTTATGATTGTTTAGGGGCGTCGGGGGGATGGCATGGAATACCAAGGCAGCCTGGACGCGCCGCCGATTGTACTGACCCGTCGACGGGATCTGACCCAGAGATCGGTCATCCTCCTGGCGTTGTTCGTGGTCGCGGGCGCCACAGCAGGAGTCATCGGATGGCATTTGCCCCCTGATCCTCCCAACAGCAGGTCCAGCCTGGTCTGGTATTTGAGGTACCTAGGGCCGGGTATGGCTGTCTTTTCCGCCTGGATGTGCCTGATGGGCCTTGCCAATCTGGTCGATCCACCGACCTTGCGCCTTTCGCCTGAAGGCATTTGCTACAAGGGCCGCTTTGGCGTGCGATCGTGGCGCTGGCAAGACATCAGCCGGATGTGGCTCTATCAGCCAAGGGCAAACAGCAGCGCCTTTTTCAGTGATCTGAAGCCGAGCGCGAACTACGTCCTCTTCAGCTATGCGCCGGGCCGCCGCCGTTCTCCGTTCGACATCAATGCGCGCCTGGCCGGCGCCGATGGCGGAGTGCCCGGCGGTTGGCCAGTCGAGTCGCAAGCCTATCTTAGTTTGCTGACCCAGGCGTCGGAGCGCTGGATCGGACAAGCGGCCGCCCCCTCCATGGGCGATCCAGACGCGGCCGATCGGTCCGCAGACCGGATCGAGATGGTCCAGTCTAGGGTAATTCCCGCGATTGTGTTTGCGGTCATGGCTGCCATCACAATCGGCCTGACCATCAATCAGGGCTTTGACGATGTGGCGTTGTTTGGAATCGGGGCGATCTCGGCAATCAGCTTCCCAATTGTTCACGGCGCCGTTTGGCCTGACCGGCTGATCATCGACCCGAGCGGCGTGACCCTGGTTCAGTACGGCCTTTCACGTCGCATGGGTTGGACCTACGGTAATTTCCGGTTGGACAGGTCCGGCCGTGGACTGCCCCGGATCGCCTTCGACGCCATGAAACCCGGCCCTTGGCCGGCATTCGTCTCCTGGCTTGCGCGGTTTACGGGGATCGGCTCTTTGCCCGCTGGCTGGACTATCCCTACCGAACGGGTCGTCGACCGCCTAAACGCCGCACAGCAAAGGTGGTCGGGTACGGTGGCGTCCGAGCCTGTCGTGCACTAAGTCTTCCCCATGCCTCTGTCCGTCGCCATCCAGATGGATCCCGTTGAAGGGATCAATATCGACACCGACACCACCTTCCTGCTGATGCTGGAAGCCCAGCTGCGTGGTCACGCCCTGTGGGTCTATACCGCCGACAAGCTGTCCATGGAGGATGGCCGCGTCCTGGGCCGGGGGCGGGCGCTGAACCTGCGGGCAGTCAAGGGCGACCACCATACGACCGGCGATTATGAACTGCGTGACATGAGCGACTTCGACGTCGTGCTGATGCGCCAGGATCCGCCTTTCGACATGGCCTATATCACCGCCACCCACTTCCTGGAGCGGATCCACCCCAAGACCCTGGTGGTGAACGACCCGCGCGAGGTGCGCAACGCGCCGGAAAAGCTGTTCGTCACCGAGTTTCCCGGCGTCCAGCCGCCGACCCTGATTACCACTGATCCCGACGCCATCTATGATTTCCGTGAGCGGCACGGCGACATGGTGCTCAAGCCCCTCTACGGCGGCGGCGGCTCGGGCGTGGTGCGGCTGAGGCCGGACGATCCCAACC
>CAZJBC010000349.1:0-3054 GCA_964543805.1 uncultured Brevundimonas sp. | reverse complement strand
GGCCCCTGCGCTCACTGCGAGGCGCGGCAGCTGAGCGTCTGCGCCCAGGTGTCAGACGCGGGGCTGTCGCGGATGACCGCGCTCTCCACCGAAATCGAGGCGCCCGCCGGCGAGATTCTGGCGCGGGAGGGCGATCCCGCCGACCATGTTTTCAACATCACGTCCGGGGCGGTGCGGGTCTACAAGCTGATGGCCGACGGGCGGCGTCAGATCATAGCCTTCCTGTTCGCCGGAGATTTTCTGGGCCTGACCGCCGCGGACGAATACGCCTTCACCGCCGAGGCCCTGGAGCCGACCAGGGCCTGCCAGTTCACCCGCAAGGCCTATCTGGGCTTGACCGAGGAGGTGCCTGAGTTGGAGCACGCTCTGTTAAGCCGGTTCACCGACGATTTGTCCGCGGCCCAGGCCCACATGTTGCTGCTGGGACGCAAGACGGCGCGCGAGCGGGTGGCGAGCTTTCTCCTTGACCTGTCGGCCCGGGCGGCGCGGCGGGAAGAGGACGGCGATGTCGTGAACCTGTCCATGACCCGCGGCGAAATCGCCGATTATCTGGGACTGACGCTGGAGACGGTCAGCCGAACCCTGTCGGCCCTGAAGACCAAGGGCGTGATCCGCCAGACCAGTTCGAAAGCCTATGCGATCCTCAACCGGCGCCAGCTGCTGAGCATGGCGGGGAGCTAGGCGGCGGGCGGGCGGTAAAGCCAGACCAGCCACAGGCCGATCGCCAGATACAGGCCAAAGGCGATGGGCCGGCCAGCGTCCAGCTTTCGTCGCGCTGCTTTGACGGCCACCCAGGCCAGGGCTGCGCCGGCGGCGATGAGCACGACAGTCGGCAGATCGCGCCAGCCGATCCAGGCCCCAGCCGCGCCCGCCAGCCAGGCGTCGCCGCCGCCCAATCCGTCTCGCCGGCGCAGACGCCGGTAGAGAAAGGCCAGGCCCCACAGGGCGGCGTAGCCGGCCCCGGCGCCGATGGCATGGCCTACCAGGGCCTTCGGATCGCCCGCCGCCGTGACGATCAGCCCCACCGCTACCAGCGGCGCGGTCAGCGGCAAGGGCAACCACAGATATTCGGCGTCCAGCACCGCCAGCAGCATCAGCCAGGCGCCCAGCAGCGCGCCGATCTCGGAAACCGGGCCCGGATGGACAATTGCGGCCCACAGCCCGGCCCCGGCCCCGGCCAGAGTCATCAACAGCGGACGTGACAGCGAACCGCCGCCGATGGCGGTCCAGGCCGGGGCGTCCTTTCCCGGCATCTGAGCCGAGGCCTTGGCCGCCAGCCAGCCAAGCCCGGCGCCGCTCAGCACTGCAGCGATTAGCCATGCAAGTTCAGTGATGGCGCGCGTCCGCACCTGTGCGATCGGCGTGCGGCGGCGCCACCACTTCGAGGACGTGGTTTGGCGACAACTGGAAGAGCAGCCCGATCGACCTCAAGGATTCCCCCTCGGCATAGAGCTTTCTCGCATATTCCATCTGATATTTGGACAATCTGTTGCGGCTGCCGCCCTGATGCACCGATTTGGCCGGCGAGACATTGCGGCCGCGCTCGTGATCGGCGATGGCGCACGCAAGCGAAATCAGGTCGTGGTCCGGCCGAAAGGTCACGGGCGTGGCCCTTGACGGGGCCAGGGTCAGGATGACGCCGGCCTCGAGAATGTCGCGCACGACGCGGGCCGGGCGGCCCTGCGGGCGCACCAGGACGCCCAGGCTGTGAACGGTGAGTTCGTCGCCTGCTCGCATATCTGAAATCAGGCGCTGGACGCGCCGGTCGGCGACAAAGTCCGAGCCGCGCTCTTCCTTCAGCACATCGCAGCCGTGCGCCGTCAGCGCCTGATGCTGGCTGGCCGGCGGCGGCAAATAGAGCGCCTCTCTGATGATGCCCAGTCTCATGGCTGTCACCGGCCTCCCAACCGAAGACGAACGGCAATCAGATGAACCGAGTTTGTGACGGCGTGGTGATACTTTAATGATGCTGGCGAGAAGCCATGTCTGAGCGAAGGGGGGCGTTGACTCTTTACTTTACATGCGTAAAGTCGGCGCAGCTTTACGGATGTAGATCATGAAAATCAGCGCTGCGGAAAGCAAGGTTATGGAGCTGCTCTGGACGCGGAGTCCGCGCGGCTCCGAGGACCTAATCGCCGAACTAGCCCCAGCCGAAGGTTGGAGCGAGGCGACCATCCGAACCCTGATCGGCCGGCTGGTAAAGAAGTGCGCGGTGGGGGCCGATCCGGACGGACGGCGCTACAGCTACCGGCCACTCGTCGTCCGGGCCGACTATGTCGGAGCCGAAAGCGAACGCCTGATCGACCGGCTTTTCGCCGGCGAGCTGACGCCGCTAGTGGCTAATTTCACCCGGAATCGGCCACTTACGGCAAACGATCTGGCGGCGCTGAAAGCGCTGATTGCGGAACTGGAGGACGGTGATGACGACGCCTGAGTTCCTCATCAGCCTCGGTAAGGCTAACCTGGCCGCCGGTGCGGCCATCGTCATGGTGCTTGTCCTGCGCAAACGGGTCCGTTGGCTCTTTGGCGCGCGGCTGAGCTACGGCCTTTGGCTTGCTGTCCCGGTAGCCGCTCTGGCAGCCGTGGTTCCGGCTCGCACCCTCAGGGTGCTGATCCCGGCCAGCCCGCCTGAGATTTTTGCACCGCTTTCTGCAACTGTGGGCCAGACCATTGCAGTGCCGGCGGCAACCGGGCCTGACCCGTGGACAATGGTGGCGTGCTTGTGGGCGGTCGGATTCGTCGTCGCGGCGTTTTGGCAAGGCGTCAAGCAGGTGCAATTCCAGAGCGAAGCGCGCCATGGCCGCGCCGGGCCCGCTGTGGTTGGTCTCTGCCGCCCACGCATCATCATCCCCGCCGACTTCGAAACGCGTTTTTCACCCCGCGAACGCGCCGTCATCCTCAGCCACGAAAAGACCCACCTTGTCCGCCAGGACGCGCGCGCCAATGGCCTGGTGGCGCTGGTGCGTTGCCTTTGCTGGTTCAATCCCCTCATTCATGTCGCCGCCTTCATCATGCGGATCGACCAGGAACTGGCTTGCGACGCCACGGTCATCG